>NZ_JAQJIO010000008.1:0-263166 GCF_027947415.1 Cobetia sp. MMG027 | reverse complement strand
ACGTATAAAAATAGGAATATTAGGGAAACACTGCACAAATCCTGCCGTTGGTGCCTGATCGCCACCGACGGGGTAGAATCTGGCTATACCGCTACCGCCCGATAGAGCCATCCCGATGAAGCAGATCTCATTCGCCCAAGCAGAGCATCAGAACAAGAAGAAAGTGACTCGCCGAGAGCGGTTCCTGGCCCAGATGGAGGCAATGCTACCCTGGAAGCGGTTGATCGATGCACTGTCGCCAGCCTACTTCCCGAATGCCGCGGGCAAGCGAGGCCGGCCGCCCATCAGGCTTGAGCGCATGCTGCGGATCTACTTCCTGCAACAGTGGCATGCATTGGCTGATGAGGCGCTCGAAGATGCCATCTACGACAGCCAGGCAATGCGCGACTTCGTGGGGATCGATCTGGCCATCGAGAGCGTGCCGGATGCGACCACGCTACTGCGTTTCCGCCATCTGCTGGAAAAGCATGCTCTGACGCAGCGGATCTTCCAGGAGATCAATGCCCACCTGACCGAGAAGGGGCTGTTTATGCGTGAGGGCACCATTGTCGACGCCACTATTGTCTCGACTGCGCCCTCCACCAAGAACAAGGCCAAACAGCGCGATCCCGAGATGAAACAGACCCGCAAGGGCAACCAATGGTACTTCGGCATGAAGGCCCACATTGGCGTCGACGCGGTGACTGGGCTGACGCATACCGTGGTTGCCACCTCGGCTAACGTGGCTGATGTCACCATGGTAGAGCACCTGGTGCGGGATGATGACAATCGAGTTCACGCTGATGCGGGCTACATCGGTATGGGCAAACGCCTGGACGAAGAGAAGGATGCAGAGGATTCCCGTTGCTGTATCGCGGCCAAGCGAGGCGGTATCAAGAAGATGGAAGAGAGTCCGATGAAAGAACTGCTGCTGAAAATCGAGCGGACCAAGGCCAGCATTCGCGCCAAGGTCGAGCATCCGTTCCATGTCATCAAAAATCTCTTCGGCTACCGGAAGGTGCGCTACAAGGGGCTGGCCAAGAACCAGGCGCAGCTATTCAGCCTGTTCGGGCTGGTCAACCTCTTGCTGGCGACGCGATGCGAAGGACGCATTGACGGGGTCAGTGAGTCTTGAATCTCTCCTACTAGCCGGATACATCGGCTGGTAGGGGAAATAGGCCATCTATACCGATCAGAACGCGACCGCTGTTGTGGTTGAAGCACCAGTCTGAGCGCTTAAACCGCGCAGAATCGAATTGATCATCGTTTCCTTAGCTATTGCTCTCTGTATATGCCGTCATAGCTAAACCAGTACGCTTAGTCTATTTCATCACTTACGACGCAACGAAAAGAAAATTCCGTGTGAAGAAATTTGTCGCCTATTTTAGGAGGGGCATGATAACGTTCTACCGTCAATGTACCTCCCCAGCCTTGGCCATTCGATATGCCTCTTACTACTTTTTCATCACCCTCGTCTGGGCCTCTTGGATTCTTTTGAATGGTGCTATCATAATAATCTTCCTGATACCAATCTAGTACCCATTCATAACCATTGTCTCCCATTTGGTACAACCCTAGAGGGTTAGGTGGGTACATATCAACAGGATAGGGTGCAAGACCACTCGAATCGCCAGCCTCAGTTGCGCCTCTTACTTCTTCATTTGTAGGGATGCTCTTACCTTTTTCTAAAGTGCCTGTACTAGTACCATAAGGGATAAATTGTCCACCGGATCGTGCTGCATACTCCCACTGTGCTTCTGTTGGTAATGTAAAGGGTAATGAAGTTTTCTCAGCTAGCCAACCGCAATAATTTTTGGCTTGTTGCCAATCTACACCAGCAGGCACATTATCCTGACGGAATCGCATTTCATATTTGTTAGAGTTATTGATCTTCTCTTTCCCTTTAGCCTGTGTATAAATATCGTATTCTGAATATGTCACTTTAGTGGGTGACATGTAGAAGGTATCTAGTGTGACTTGGTGTAACGGCTTATTATCCTGTTCTGCGCTATAAGGTAATCCTTTGTTGCGACCTTTCAGATTGGGGTCTATGGGGCCGAAATCTCCCATCTGGAAGCTACCCCCTTCAACGCG
Source organism: Cobetia sp. MMG027 (assembly GCF_027947415.1). Taxonomy (NCBI): domain Bacteria; kingdom Pseudomonadati; phylum Pseudomonadota; class Gammaproteobacteria; order Oceanospirillales; family Halomonadaceae; genus Cobetia; species Cobetia sp. MMG027. The sequence continues at coordinate 261,093 of NZ_JAQJIO010000008.1, read as the reverse complement.
AACGAGAGCATCTTTTGTCCGTTGAATCAATGTATCGACACCTTTCTGATTTCTTGCATCAGCATTAACATTATTGCAAGCGCTAACACCTATGGCAGAGAGTGTCGTCAGAACAACTGTATATTTCATGAATGTCCCTATAAAACTGTCGCATCAGTATTCTGCGGCTGGCCGCTTGGCGATGTAGCTTCGTTACAAATATGTCTTCAAAACAACCCTGAGTTGGACACACACAGTATCATCTTGGGTAATCCCACCATCAGCTTGAATGGCAAGCCGGTAGCGTTTCACGGCTGCCATACGGCATGTGGGGCGGCGTTGATCTCTGCGGTGAGTGGCAAGCACGGCCTGGGATGAGGGCGTGAGCTTGTCCATGAGGTATCTGTATTCGATGATCCCGTAGCCTTGGCTGCGGGATTTTTCGTTCTGGATCTGCATAAGTGCCGCGGTCTCATGTTTCAGGCGGCGCATTGCTGTGGCGGGGGCTGCATTCACGTTCAAGGTTTCATTGAAAGTCTTTCTCCGTGCCGCGGGTTTTTCAGCCAGGCAGCGAAAGATAGTGTCAGTCACTTCCCGAGACAGACCTGCTGTCACGTGACGCAAGCAGGTCTTGCCGTTGGGCCGATGACAACCACTGACTATAAGGGGCATCTCCATGCTCACCTTGATCGTGAAATTTGACGTCAAGCCCGAACAACTCGCTACCTTCAAGCAGGCCTTGGCTGACAACAAGCTGGGCTCAGCGGCTGAACCGGGGATGCTGGAAATGCGTTTCTTCGCGGCCAAGGATTCTCCCACCACCATCTTCGCCTACGAGCGCTGGGCAAGTGCTGAGGCGCATCAGGCACATGTGATTCAGCCCTACGCGCAAGCCCTGCTGAAACTGGCTGACACGGCGTTGGCATCGCCATTCGAGGTGATGCCCTTGAACGATACTGACCCGGCGCCATTGCATGAGGCGAACCCCAGGCACGTGCAGCCGGAAGATGAGGTATTCAGTATCTTCTTCATCTTCAAGATCAAGGAAGAATATCGCGCTCGGTTGCTGCAGCAATTCACCACGCATGTGGCGAAGACGCGCAGTGAGGAGCCGGGCAATCTCGTGTTTGATCTGTATACCCTCGATGGGCAGGACGACACGCTGGTGATATACGAGCATTGGCGCACGGAGTCAGACCTGTGGGACATTCACTTCCAGCAGCCCTATGCCATCGAGACAGGCAAGCTGTTGGAGCAGGCCATGGTCGGGGACATGAAGCAGTACTTGAATATCGTCAGCGAGTTCTGAGCTGACTGGCAGGACATACTCCCTCTACACCTCCATCTTGAAGACAAGGCGCAGCCACCTCAGGCTGCGCCTTGTCTGTTTCAGTAGTTTCCAGTCGACATGAGCGTCAGCGTGCCATCCAGCCGCCATCGACCGTCAGGACGGTGCCATGCACATAGTCCGAGGCAGATGATGCCAGGAACACCACCGGGCCCTTGAAGTCGTCTGGTGATCCCCAGCGCCCGGCGGGGATGCGCGCGAGGATATCGCGGGAGCGCTGTGCATCATGTCGCAGGGCTTCGGTATTGTCGGTAGCGATATAGCCCGGTGCGATGGCGTTGACGTTGACGCCGTGAGCGGCCCACTCATTGGCGAAAGCCTTGGTGAGCTGAGCGATGCCGCCTTTACTGGCCGCGTAGCCCGGCACGGTGATGCCGCCCTGGAAGGAGAGCAGTGAGGCGGTGAAGATGATCTTGCCGCTGCCGCGCGCGACCATCTGTTTGCCGATCTCGCGGGTCAGGATGAACGGGGCGGAGAGGTTGGTATCAATGACGTGATCCCATTGCGCGTCCGTGTGCTCGGTGGCCGGGGCGCGCTCGATGGTGCCGGCGTTGTTGACCAGGATATCCACCCGAGTCGAACTCAACTGCGCGGCTAGCTGCTGGATGGCGCTGCGGTCGGAAACGTCACATGCGATGCCCTGGAAGGTGCGCCCCAGGGCGCGGATACGTTCACCTACATCACCACCATCGGCGGTCATGCTGGCACTGATGGCAATGATATCGGCGCCGGCCTCGGCTAGGGCGATCGCCATGGCGGCCCCGATACCGCGACTGGCACCGGTTACCACGGCGGTCTGATGACTGAGGTCGAATGGTTTGACGTCATGCATGTCGCGGCTCCCATATCAGTAAAGTCTCACGCAAGCCTACTGCAGAAAGAGGGCGACCACGAATGCCTCAGGAGAGGCGACTGCCGGCCACTGGGTGTCAGGCTGGCGAGGCAAGGGTTGTGAAAAGGCCAGGATATGCCCAGTGAGCACCTTGTGAATGTGGTAGTTTCTGGGCAATTCCCCTCCCTTGGCGGGATACGTATGCCGAGCATGACATGACAGGAGCGACTCAATGACAGCAATCGATACTTCTCCTTCCCCCGAAACGCGTGCAATCACTCAGTCACCCGGGCAGCGTGTGGCACTGGTGACGGGGGCTGCTGGAGGCATCGGACGTGAGATAGTGCGAGGGCTGATGGCACGCGACTATCTCGTCTATCTCAGCTCACGTGCGGCTGAGAGTGCGCAGCAAGCGGTGGATACTCTGATGGATGAGGCGCCCCGCGGTGAAGTCAGACCCTGTGTGTTGGAGATGACCTGCACTGAGCATCTGCGGGATGTCATCGCGATGATCAAGGCGCGTGATGGCCGCCTGGATGTACTGGTCAACAACGCTGGCATCTATTTGGAAGCACCGCATCTTGAACCCGCCAGGCCGACGTTGGCCCTCGAGCAGCCGGTCGAGATGGTGCGAGAGAGCCTGGAGACCAATCTGCTGGGGGCCTATCAATTGACACAGTTGGCGGTCCCGCTGATGCAACGCCACGGTGAGGGTCGTATCGTGAATGTCTCCAGTGGATCAGGGCAGTTAGCGGAGATGGGCGCTGGCGATATCGGCTACCGTCTTTCCAAGGCGGGGCTGAATGCGATGACACGAGTCTTCGCGGCCGAACTCCAAGGCAGCGGCATTCTGGTTAATGCCATGTGCCCCGGCTGGGTGAACACTGGCGTCGGGGGCCCTGATGCTCCCCGAACCCCACAGCAGGGTGCCGATACGGCGCTCTGGCTTGCCACTTTGCCTGACGATGGCCCTAGTGGTGGTTTCTTTCGCGATCGTCAGCCCATTGCTTGGTGATGAGCTGTATTGATGGAGTTTCGTCAGATAACACTCACCAGTACCGTCATGCGATAGGCAGTCCTCAGATGCCGTTGTCTCAGCCGCTTTTCTTGATTGATATCACTTTGGGTGAGGCTGAATTTGATGAGAAGAGCTCGCGGGAGCCTTCCTGGAGGTCCTCTCGAGATCGTCGAATCGCCCCTGTCACGATATTCATGCTTCCGCCACCGTGCTGGAGTTTTCCTCGTACAAGGAAGTAGACATCCGTAATGATAATCGCCGCCTGGCTAGCCGCTCACGTCACAGTGTGCCGCCTGGCTAGCCGCTCACGTCACAGTGTTCAGGCGATGACCCTTGCCTGGGGAATCCTGAACGCAATGCGTGTCTCATGAGCTCATTGGCTTTGGGACTCATTCTGGTCTCGGTCTGTCTGCATGCCGGCTGGAATCTGCTCGGCAAGGGGCGGGCGCCGTCGCTGGCCTTCTTCATGCTGGCCATGGCCAGTGGTGCGCTGATCTTTGCGCCGCTGCTGGGGCTGGGGCCGTCGTTTGCCGTGCTGCCCGCTGAATTCTGGGGTTGGCTGGTGGTCACGGGGCTGTGTCAGGCGCTCTACATGGGCGGGCTCGCCTGGGCGTATGCGCGCGGCGAGGTCAGTGTGCTATATCCCATTGCGCGTGCCTTGCCCGTGGTGCTGGTGCCGCTGGTCTCCTTGAGTCTGCTGGATAGCCAGGCGCTGACAGTGTCGGATTTCACCGGCATGGGGCTGATCGTGCTCGGTGCGCTCATGTTGCCCTTTAGCAGTCCGCAGGGCTTGCGAGCGAGAACCTATCTGACCCCCGCGCTGGGGTTCGCGTTGCTGGCAGCGCTGGGGACCACCGGCTATTCGCTGATCGACAAGCAGGCTCTCGACCTCATGGTGAGTGTCGGCTATTCGCCAACCTCTGCCGGTGCTGTCTTCCTTGTGTTGCAGGCCATGATGACGGTGGCCTGGGGAGCACCGATGGTCATGCTGCTGCCCACAGAACGTCGCCGCCTGCCCACGCTATGGCGGGGTGAGCGGGGCAGCATGGTGTTGACTGGCGTGATGGTGATGGCGACCTATGGGCTGGTGCTGGTTGCCATGACGTTGACGGCGGAGGTCAGTCTCGTCGTTGCGATGCGTCAACTGTCCATCCCTCTGGGAGTAGTGCTCGGCGTGGTCTGGTTGCGCGAGCGAGCGGCCATCGCCAAGTGGCTCGGCATCCTCATCATGCTGGCGGGACTGTGGACCGTTGCGCTGGCATGAGGCACAAAAAAAGCGAGACAGGCGGCTGCCTGTCTCGCTTTTTGTCTTTCTGCGGGTGCTGGCGGGGCATCACGCTGTCGTGAGCCCCTTCACCGCCATGCTTACTTGGCGTCTGCCACCAGCATTTCCAGCGTGGCGCGCGCGCCGTTGTCGTGCAGGCTCTTCAGGGCCTTGAGATAGGCATCGCGGAAGCGCGGCTGATCGACCAGGTCTCCGAACAGTTCGCGGTTGTCCAGGAAGGCAGTCGGCTCTTCGCGCTGGCGGCTGGCACGCTCCATCAGCTCGTCCTTCAGCGGGTCGACCACGTCGATGGTCTCGCCTTGCTCGTCCACGCCTTCTGCATAACGTGCCCAGCTGGCCACGACGGCTGCGGTACGACGCAGTTCGCCGTCGGTCTTGAGCTGTGCGTGTGCCACCGGGATCAGGAACTTCGGAATGCGGTCGGAGGTCTCGGCGCACAGACGCGCGAGGGTGTCCTTGACTTCCGGGTTGGCGAAACGCTCGATCAGCGTGCGGCAATGGGCGTCGAGATCGATACCCGGCAGCTGGGCCAGCGTCGGACGAGCTTCCTCGTTCATGTAGCCGAGCAGGAAGTCGACGATCAGCGGGTCGTTGCAGGCTTCATGGGCGTAGCGATAGCCGGCCAGATAGCCGAAGTAGCACAGCGCCTGGTGGCCGGCGTTGAGCAGACGCAGCTTCATCAGCTCATAGGGCTCGACGTCCTCCACCGGCTGCACGCCGGCATCTTCAAATGCCGGACGGCCATTGGCGAAGTGGTCTTCCAGCACCCACTGGGTGAAGGGCTCGCAGACTACCGGCCAGGCATCTTCCACGCCGAAGCGTGAGGACAGCTCTTCGATGTCATCCGGGGTGGTCACCGGCGTGATGCGGTCGACCATGGAGTTGGGGAAGGGCACTTCGGCTTCGATCCAGGCAGCCAATTCGGTATCGCGTGCACGCGCATAGGCAGTGAACATCTTGTGAGCGACGTTGCCGTTGCCTTCGATGTTGTCACAGGACATCACGGTGAACGGGGCGACGCCGCGCTCGCGACGACGGGCCAGGGCTTCGGTGATCAGGCCAAAGCTGGTCTTGGCTTCACCCGGATTGGCCAGATCGTGCTGGACATCGGCATTCTCGAGATTGAATTCGCCGCTAACCGGGTGGAAGTTGTAACCACCTTCGGTGACGGTCAGCGAGACGATGCGGATCGCCGGGTCGGCCATCAGCTCGATGACGGCATCCGGGGAGTCAGGGGCAAAGCGGTAATCGATGATGGACCCCACCACGCGCGGCTCATAGTTGCCGTCCGGGTGCTTGAGTACCACGGTGTAGAGGTGGTCCTGCGAGGCCAGAGCTTCCTGCATGCGGCGGTCACCCGGCATCACGCCGACGCCGACGATGCCCCAGTCCAGCGCCTTGCCCTGATTCATCAGCTCGTCGAGGTACATGGCCTGGTGCGCGCGATGGAAACCGCCCACGCCGAAGTGGACGATACCGGCGCTGACCGCAGTGCGGTCATAGTTCGGAGTGGCTACCTTGGCGTCCAGCTGAGTCAGACTGGCATTGGAGAGACGGGTCATGGGGAGGTCTCCTGCCGCGTGTCGCGGTCGAGTCGAGATGGGTAAAGAAAGGGTAGGTCGTAACGGCCAGCGGCGAAGGTCACCCGTGTGATTCAGGCTTCCTTCGCCGCTGGCATGGCAGGGGGCAAGCCCCTGCCGACTCAGCTAGCGGTGGCCGCTTGCTTGGGGGACTGCTTGTTGAACAGCGCCTTGCTGCGCTGCAGCTCCCAGTACGCGAAGATGAAGTAGATGATCGTCGACCAGATGGTCACGTCATAGAACAACTCACGATTCGCTTCGTAGCTGGCCAGGTCCGGGCTGCCGAACAGTACGCGCAGCGCGAGGACCATCGGCACCGCCAGGCCCAGCACCATCCAGACGGCCTTGATGACCTTGGTCAGACCCGAAGTGTCCTTGACCGGTGCATGGTTGGTGGTCTCGGCCTGCTTGGCGTGCAGGGCTTCGACACGCTCCTGGAATTCCCGCTCGGCCGCTTCGGCTTTCGGGTAGGAGGCGGCTGCACCGGCAGATCTGGCCATCAGGGTGTAGAGGATGATGGAGACGAACCAGGTCGGCAGGAACAGGTAGTAGAACGGGATCACGTCGACCATCTCGAGGCCGAAACCGAAGATCAGAGACAGCGCCCAGGTCGCCAGTGCCGGCGTGTTGTGCTTCACGCCCTTGTAGCGCGCCCAGTAACGGCTGAAGCCGAGTTTCGGGAACAGGTGATGCTCAGCGAAGATGATCCCACCGACCGGCACCAGCACCAGACCCGCATAGGTCAGCAGCGGCAGCATGCTGCGATAGACGAACGGGAAGCAGCTGAGCACGGCAACGCAGATGCCCACGGCCAGCGTCGCCTTGTTGCGCGACAGGTTCGGCATGGCAGATTGCGCGGCAAGGCCTGCGCGGTACAGGTTGGCGTTGGCGGTGGTCCAGCCTGCGACGACCACGATCACGAAGCCAGCGGCGCCAAGGGCGTGCAACGCCACTTCGCCCGGTTCCAGTACATCGATGCTGATACCGGCGACGGCTGCGGTGGCCGCGCCCATCAGACCGGCGGAGATCCAGGCGACGTAGTGGCCGAACATCATGCCGGTGCTGGTCGCAAGGCCGGAGCGCATGCGCTTGGCATAGCGCAGCAGCGCCATGTCGATCAGACCGAAGTGGGAGAAGGTATTGGCCGCCCAGGAGAAGCCGATGACTTCCCAGATGCCGATGCCTGCTTCGCCCTGGGAGTTGATCCCGGTGAAGACGGTACTGCCGGCGACATCAATGAAACTCGAGAAACTGTTCAGGCTGGTTTCACCAGTGACGGACTCCGCCAGTTCCGGCAGCAGAACCATGCCGCCTACGGTGAACATCAGCATCAGCCACGGGGCACAGATGCTGGCGAATTCGGTCAGGGCGTTGAAACCATAGACGGCAACCAATACCACGATGGCGGCAACGGCCAGTGCCAGCAAGATGAACTCGAAGCTGGTGGGGTAGGCCTGGGTCTGGGCTGGAATGTCGAACAGCAGTCTGACCGCCGTGGCGGAAACGGTGATCATGGCCGCCGAGATGGCGGTGAATATGATCACGTTGGCCCAGTTGTAGAGCCGTGACATCGAATCACCGGCAATACGGTGAAGATAGGTGAAGAGGCTCAGACGGGTCTCGATCGCGATTGGCGTCGTGATCAACCAGAAGCTGAGCACTGCAAGGCCATTACCGATCAGCAGGCCCAGCAGGATATCCCAGATACCGGCACCGAGCGCCACGAAGGTGGCACCGATGACGAACTCGGTCGCGGCAACGTGCTCGGCGGCATAGAGACCGGCAAAGTGCGGCCACCGGTGCAGTTTATGACGTGGCACCGGCAGTAGCTCATCGTCCATATGGGCGATCTGCCGATCCAAATCTGGCGCAGTACTGGCCATGATTGGCTCCTGTTTTTTTACGGCTTGTCTTGCTGCTCCTACCCGAGATGTCACGCAGCCGCCTTGGCGATCCTGTCGGCGATGACGAGGGTAGATCGTCTATTATCGATCAAATGACTCAGGTGTGGTGCAAATGATCGATGAATGGTCATCAAAACGCAAAGCCCGCGTGCTTGAACTTTGGGCTATGCCCTCGAGTGGTTATGGTTATTGAAGTCAGGAAGGCGCTGAAGACCGCATGAAATCTGGGATTTCGCGGGGGTGTCTCGATTCAATGACACGATTCAGCAAAATTAATTTTTCCGTTCTCACACCCCGTTCGGCGCCTGACGCATTGTGTCCTGGCTAAAACGGCCAACGATTCAGGAACAGATATCTCACAATTCTGAGGGTGGTCTTGCACCGATGTGGTGCGATCGGCGTACTAGGCATCGTCGCTTTCTTGCCATGCCTCAGCGTCGTTTTGGTTGAGGCTCGAGAGTCGAGAGGGGAAATGGGGCAGCGGGAAGGACAGCGAAAGCCCGGTCTCTGCAAGAGAGCGCTATAAAGGTGGCGACATATAAAGGAAAGTGTTGGCCAGTGGCGACATCGACTTCGGTGCAATGCGACAGAAAATGCATGAAATAACGACAAAGAACGAGAAAAATGAGACATCTTGCGGGCTTCCTCGGTTCTCGTTAAGGTTGCGCAACACTGTTTCCTAACCAGGAAGCCCCCAACATGATTCCCAGCGCTTTGATTGGCGGTGGGGCACGGCGAGGAGGCCAGCCATGCGAACGCGCACACTGACCATTCTGATGATGATATTTACGCTGCTGGGAGCCCCGCTGGCTCAGGCAGGACCGCACGATAGAGGCCATGGGCATCATGACCGTGGGCACGGCCATCACGACCGCGGTCATCATGGCAAACATCACAAGAAGCACCACAAGCAGAAGCGTCACCATGAGCGCCACCGTCATGAGGCCCGACGCCACCACCAGTGGCGCCGTGGCGACCACCTGCCGCGTCATTACTATTCCGATAGCCGCTACTGGGTGAAGGACTGGCACCATCGTCACCTCTCCAAACCGCCGCGCGGGCATCGTTGGCTGAACATCGATGGGCGCTATGTGCTGGCCGCGGTGGCGGGTGGCGCGATCACGGCCATCATTCTCAATCGCTGATTCCAGCCGCGTGTTCATACGTCAGTCAGCAAGCACAAAAGAAAGGGCCTCCAGTGAGGCCCTTTTTTGATGACATGACGTCAAGCCCTCTCGCATTGCAGCCTGTCAGATGCTGCCGAAAGTCTTCTGAAGCGTTTGGCGGACCACCTCTGGTGTGAAGGGCGGTGCGAGGAAGCGAACGCCCGTAGCGTCGAACAAGGCATTTGCGATGGCAGGTGCGCCGGGCAGGGAGGTGGATTCGCCTACACCGAGTGGTGGCTGGTTCTGGTCCTCCAGCAACACCACCTCGATATCGGGTATCTCCGAGAAGCGCAGGATCGGATAGCTGCCCCATTCCCGGCTGCTGGGCTTGCCATCCTCGAAGTGGATCCTTTCCTTGAGTGTCCTGCTCAAGGTCTGGATCACGTTGCCATGAACCTGATGGCGAACTCCTGCGGGATTGATCATCAGGCCGGCATCCTGACCGATCGTCAGTCGGGTGACGACGATACGGCCACTATCGGGGTGGACCTTGAGCTCGACGATCCAGGCGGCCAGCGCCGCACCGAATCCTGGGAATCGGCTGTGGACGTATTGGGCGTAGGCGACTCCTCTGCCGTACAGCCAGCCATCTTGCGACGCAAGAGGGGCGGAAAACGCCACGCGTGGCTCCCAGTCGGCGTGTGCCGCCACTCGTCTGGTGAGTTCCACCGCTCGCGGATCACTCAGGGCATCGAGGCGATAGGCGACCGGATCCTGGTCGGCGAGATAGGCCAGCTCATCGATGAAGCTCTCGTGAGCGAAGGTGTTGGGCATGGCGGAGACGCCGCGAAACCATGAGGCGCGCACGAGTGTCGGCACATCATCGCAACGGATATCGCGATGTTCGTAGCGATAGGGCGGGACTGCCGTTCGATCGCCCATCTCGAAAGGAATGTCACTCGGTGCGACGGCACCGGTCAACAGCAAAGCCAAGGTGGGTGCGTCATTCGAGGGATAACGGGATGTGAATCGATAGGCCAATGGATTGCCATCCTCATCGCTTGCGCCCGCGACCGTCATCAATTGTGCCGCCCCCTTGGGCTCCCAGGCATGTTCCTGTGCGCGTGACAGCTGCACGCGTACCGGGCGACCTATGGCACGAGACAGCAAAGCGGCATCCGCTCCGACATCGTCGGCGCAATTGCGGCCGTAGCAGCCAGCCGCTTCCATGCGCGTGATGGTGATGCGGGGCTCATCGAGGTCCAGCAGCCTGGAGAGATCCGCCCGGAGGCTGTGCGGATTCTGGGTGCCAGACCATAGCGTGAGAGAGCCCTCTCGAAAATTCGCCAGCGAACAGGATGGGCCAATCGAGCCATGCAACTGAAAGGGCCAGACATAGGTCCGCTCCAGGGGGTGAGGCGCACTGGCCAGGACGGAGTCGGCATCCCCTTCGCTCAGCAATGGGCGGTGGCTGGCGGGCAATGCCGCCAGCGCGCTCGGGATATCATGCAGGGACGGCAGGTCGATGTCCTCACGCCACGTGACCTCGAGCCGCTTCGCGATGGCGGCGGCCTGTTCTTCTCGTTCCGCCACTACCCCCACGAAGTCACCGATGACCACAATATCGACCAGGCCTGGCATTCCCTTGACAGATCCACGATCGACCTTGATCAGACAATTGTTGACGAACGTGCCCTTGTCGTGGCCTGTATAAGGTGGCCGAATCACGGCGCCATGCAGCATGTCGGGAAGTCGCATGTCGTGAACGAAGGTCAGCTGTCCCGTTGCCTTCTCAGGGATATCGACCCGCGAGGCGGCCTTTCCGACGATCCGATAGTCACCGGGTGGCTTGAGAAGGACGGTGGCCTCGAGTTTCAAGGCGTGGCGGCGACCCTGGAGTAGTTCGCCGTAGTCGATGCCACGGGTGCCATGCTCGGGTGAAGCGTCTCGTGCCTTGGGCAGAACTCGGCCATGGCTGCACCGCAAGCCATCGCGAGGAAGATTCAGGTGAGTCGCCGCCAGGTCCAGCAGGTATTCACGTGCCTGGGCGGCTGCGCGACGAAGCGGATCAGCGGTGATCTGGATGGTCGCGCTGGCGATAGTCGGCCCCTGGTTGGGCACATCGAAGGGGTGGCCCAGAATCATGTCGACCCGTGAGCAGGGGAGCTCGAGTTCCTCGGCCACTATCTGGGCAAGCGAGGTACGAATGCCGGTGCCGAGATCCACGTGGCCATTGAAGGCCATGACTCGCCCATCGGCGCAGATTGCGAGGAAGATTTCTGGCTCCGTGGGGATGAAGTCCGAATGGGTGCCGGGTTGACCGGGGGCGGGCTTAGGGGGAATGACAGGGTCGCGATAGACCACCAGGATGTCAGTGCCGGTGAGAAGTGCCCGGCGGTCAGGCAGCGGATTGCGAGACATGTCGCTTCTCCATTTTCTGTTCTTGTTGTACTGGCGGTGACGACCTCCCGGCTGTCAGCGGTATGTCGTCATGATGCCTGTTGAGAGTTATCGTGCGTACATCATTTATGCTGGTTGGTGATCTGTTCGGTTACTGCATGACTTCTTGGCCATGATTGCCAAATTTTCTCAGTTTATATAGGTCTTTTATCCTGTCATCGATCAGGGTGAGACAAGGTGCTATCATCGTCATCAAGGTGTATACACCATACATCGGCGGTGATGATAGACGATTACCAATAGTTACAGGTGGTTCGGTCCCTGTCATTCCACGGGGAGTGCCAGGCCGGCAATCGATAATCTCTTGAGGATGCTGCATGACCATGGAGCAACAGGACAAGGCGTCATGTTCTGGCAGACACCAGACCCCTGCGGAGCAGGGCTATGACTTTTCCGAGCAGGTCGGCCATCTGCTGCGCAAGGCCTACCAGCGTCACACGGCAATCTTCCAACGTCACTGCAGTGATTCCCAGTTGACGGCGATCCAGTTCGTGACACTTTGCACGGTCATGGAGCGCGGGCCCAGCTCTCTTACCGATATCGTCAAGGCGACGGATATCGACCCTGCGACCATCCGAGGTGTAATCAAGCGCCTGACGGCTCGCGAGTGGGTCACGCTGTCTGCCGATCCCGCCGATCAGCGAAAGGTCATGGTGAAGATCACCGAATCCGGCGAAGCCCTGGTCGAGAGCATGATTCCCGTGGCGCATCAAATCACCGACCAGACCATGGGCAAACTCAATCCTGCGGAACGTATTGCCTTGCTGCATCTGCTCGAGAAGATGAATCACTCCGAGTCGTGAACCGGCGCGCCAGGCTCGCGGTGCCCAGGCATGTTTTCCTCATCACGAAGCCCGGCCTCTCGGGCCGGGCTTCGTGATTCATCCCTGTTGCAGGTAGGCGAGTGTCTCGTCAAGCGAGACGACATCGCCGTACTTGCTGTCGATGTCGAAAAGATTGGCTTCATGTGGGGCAGGGTGTCGGTCTCCCACGCACTCGCGCACCACCATCATCCTGAACCCATGCTGTACGCCATCCACTGCGGTCGCGCGTATGCAGCCGCTGGTAGAGCAACCCGTTAGAATCAACGTATCCACGCCCATCGACATCAGGGTGGAGGCCAGAGATGTGCCGAAGAAGGCACTGGCGTATTGCTTGGTAATGATCAGTTCGCCTTCCTGTGGCGTGACTTCTTCGTAGAATCTTGCATAGGGACTCTCAGGCACCATGTGGCGCATCACGGGAGCCTTCTTGACCCAGATACCGCCATCGCGCTGCTCGGGAGCAAGGTAGAGAATGTTGGTATGGATGATCTCGATCCCCGCTGCCCGAGCCTGCTCCAGCAGGCATGGCATTCTCGCCACGGCTTCCACCACGCCCGGGGCATGAAGAGGTGAGCCGGGTGTGGTATAGCCCTGCATGAAGTCGACGACTAGCAGGGCGGCCTTGTGACCAAAGCCCAGGCGCCCATCCCAGACGCCCTGGTAGTTCGCGTTCAGATCCTCAGGTGGCATGCTCATGTTCCTCGTGGTGGATGTCGGCCTTTCAATAGGCGCCGGACAGCAATGCGCCGGCACCGGGCACCACGGGCTCCAGGCCCAGTGATTTCAGCATCGCGTAGGTGGTCGCGATCGCGGCGGTGACGACTGGCTTGCCCGTCATCGCTTCCACCTTGGCGACGGCAGGAAGCGATGGCATCTGCACGCAGGCGGACAGCACGATGGCATCCACTTCGCTGAGGTCCATGCTGGCAACGATGGCCGGCAGGTTGTCGGGGTCGTGGCGAGCCACTGCCAGGTTGTCTGGGATTTCCAGTGCTCGGTAATCCCGTACGTCGATGCCTTCCTCACGGATATAGTTCACCACCATCTCCGTCAGCGGTTTCATGTAAGGGGCGACCACCACGACTCGCCTGGCATTCATGACTTCCAGAGCATCGACCAGTGCGCCGGCACTGTTGACGACTGCCGTCTCGGCGCCGTTTTCGGCGGTGACTCTGCGCAGGCGTTGCTGGGATTCCCGGTGGTATCCGGGGCCCATCGACATGATGGCGACCAGGCAGGCATACCCCATGACATCCACGGCGGCGTCCGACAGCTCAAGGGCACAGCGATCCGATTGGGCGTCCATGCTGGCCAGCTCTTCCCTGGCGACGGTCTTCATGCGCATGCGACTGGAGTGGAAGGTGAAGCGTTCCGGGCGAACATGCTGGCGTGCTGTCAGCATGGCGGGAATTTCCGTTTCCATGGTGATGTTGGAACTCGGAACGATCTGGCCGATACGGTAGGGTCTGGTCATGGCGAATTTCCTTGCTCAAGGCGCGTGGCCGAGGAAGTCTTCGAAGGCCGCGAAGAAGCCCTCGTAATCATCCCAGGGGATCATGTGGCCGGCGTTTTCCGCCGTGGTGATGCGGATGCTCGGAAGAAGGCGCTGGAGCTCTTCCTTGTCCTGCGTCTGGATGACGCCCCCCTTGCCGGCGCACATCAGCAAGGTGGGGATCTGGATGCCAGGGATGTCCTGGTGGATGTCCACCGTATGGAACTCTTCGAAAGCCTGCACGATGGCCGGGGTGTAGCACGTATGGAGCCATTCGGCGCGAAGCTGAAGCTGGTCATCACTCCAGCTGGCACAGTAGCCGCGCATGGTCTCGATGTCCGCGCCATGCGTGCAGTCACGGATGGAATCCACATACCAGGGGAGGCGGCTGGGATACTCGCGACGTCCGGGTCCGGAGACCGGCGGGTCGATCAACACCAGCTTGCTGACGTTTCCTGCGCCGCGGCTCATGGCGCGCAGTGCAAAGCGAGCCCCCATGGAGTGCCCTGCCAGTATCACGTCCTCCAGCCCCAGTGCGTCGATGAACGCCTTGATGTCCTCGGCACAGGTGTCGGTGTCGTAATCGAGTTCGGCGCCGCTGGATGAGAGGCCGCGCCCGCGAACGTCCAGCACGTAGGTGTCGAAATGCTGACCGAAGCGTTGGGCCACGAAGCCCCAGGTGATGGCCGGACTGGTGATGCCGGGGATGATGACCAGGGGCTGGCGGGCAGCGCCCACGCTGGAAGGCTGGCTCGGGGCTCCGTAGCGGAGATAATGCTGGCGGATGCCATTGGCCTGGACGTTGGCCCCGTAAAGGTAGGTGCTGGTCATGCAGACTGTTCCTCGATAGCCGTGGCGGGGTACTGCAGCGCGACGTCATGCACGTCGTACGCGAAGACCCAGGCGGGGTCCTCGTTCTCACGTAGCCAGGTGTTGTCGTGGGAGACCTGCTGCACGCGAGAGGCGCGTTCGAAGCGGTTCTGGCGATAGAGTTCGAAGGCTTCCTGATGCTGCTCGGCGCCGACCTCCTTCAGACAGCGCACCAGCATGGCGGCATCTTCGATGGCCATGGCGGCACCTTGTGCCATGTGTGGCTTCATCGGGTGGCAGGCATCGCCCAGCAACACGAGTCGCCCGTCATGCCAGAGCGGGAGAGGATTGCGTTCCAGCAATGGCCACTTGGTCACTGTCTCGGTGCAATCGATCAGTGCCTGGACTGTCGGGTGGTAACCCACGAAGGCCTGACGCATTTCCTCGCGTGAACTCTCTACAAAGGAGCTGTCGTGATTCCATTCGGGTTCCGGTACGCCGGTGACGTAGTAGTACTCCTTCTCATCTCCGGTCACGAAATAGACCATCATGTGGCGGTCTTCTGACCACCATTTCACGCAGGACTCGAAATCAAGCTCATAGGCCTTGAGCTTCTCTGCCGAGATGATGGCGCGGTGGGCCACCCAGCCGCTGTAGGTCGGCGCTTCCTTTCCCAGCAGTTTCTCGCGAATGCGTGAGTTGACCCCGTCCGCCCCGATTACGATATCGGCGTCCTCCGTCGTGCCGTCGGCAAAGTGCATGATCACCTTGTCGCCACGATCATCGACATCCACCAGATGCTTGTCGAAGTGAAGTCGGTTGGGGTCGAGTGCGCCCACCATCAGCTCATGGAGATCCCCCCGGTGCACGGTGATGTAAGAGGCGCCGTACTGCTCGCGAGCCTGCTGGCCCAGCGGAATGCGCGACAGATATTCGCCCGTCTTTCCATCTCGACTGAACCATTGCTCTGGATGTGACCCCATCTCGGCCAGTTGCGTCTCGATACCGATCTGGCGCATGACCTTCATGACGTTCGGGCCCAGGTGGATACCCGCGCCCAAGCGTGAGAATGCGGGTGCCTGCTCATATACCCGGGTGTCATAGCCGGCCTGCTGGAGCAGAGCCCCGGCAGCGGCGCCCCCCAATCCTGCACCAATCACGGCAATCCTGGGTGTCTTGGTCATCTTGCCTCTCCTGTCTACGGTCTTGTTGTTGGCGGGTCGTCTGACATGCCGCGCTTGCGCAATGGGGAGGGCCGGGTGGTGAATGCCCTGTCAATCTCTGGCGCGGAAGACGCAGTGTGCTTGCCTTGCTAAAAACAACGTATACACCATTAATGAGGGGGTCAAGTCTATAGAATCAATTTTTTTCTACATGGTGTTTTCATGATTTACACGATATATGTATTACCAAGTAGTTGATTCATTTGATTTTTATTGGGTTTGGGTGTGAGTTTTTCCTTGCTTGCCAGATCAGTGTCTTGAGTGCTATACGTTGTAAACACGAAAATTAGTCACGTGTACATTGTAGTTTGGCGCTCGGGATGCACCAATCTGGATGGCCGCATGCCCAGGCTGCACAACTGAAGTGCGAGGGCCTTGGCAGACAGAAGTGGGGGGAGCCGCCAGGGCGTCAGCGACAACAAGGTACCGGGGAAGGGAGCGGTCTCGTCAGCCATGACGGAGCCGTCATCAAGACAAGAACAAGAGGTGGCGAGATGCCCGTCAGTCAAAGCGAATTGACTCAACATTTTGAGCACGTTCTCACGTTGTCGAAGGTGGATGACACTCAGAGCGTGGCGATACTCAAGAGCCATTATTCCAATGCCATGATCGTGACAGCAGCCATGGAGGCGTCACAGCGTCTAGGGGCCAAGGCCTATATCGTCGAACTCGCCTCATTTAACCACCGTACGGCGGTAGGCAACGATCTCACGGCCTATGTGGGGCATACGGCGCTGACCGGCCACCCCGCGGCGCAGCAGGCATTGATGGCCGCCGATCTCGTCGTGGATACCATGATGCTGCTGCACTCTCCGGAGCAGGAGGCGATCCTGAAATCCGGTACCCGTATCCTGCTGGCGGTAGAGCCTCCGGAAATGTTGGCGCGCATGCTGCCCACCGTGCAGGACAAGCAGCGGGTCGAGGCTGCGGCGGACGTCTTCCGGCAGGCATCCACCTTCAAGGTGACCTCCCGCGCCGGCACGGATTTCACGGCAAGCCTGGGGCAATACCCCGTGGTCAGTGAATATGGCTTTGCGGACGCGCCCGGGCGATGGGATCACTGGCCCAGCGGCTTCCTGTTCTCATGGCCCAATGAAGGCACTGCCGAGGGCACCATCGTGGTGGATGTCGGCGATATCCTGCTGCCCTTCAAGACCTACGTGCGTGACAAGCCGATCACGCTGGAAATCAGCGAGGGATTCATCCGCAAGATCCATGGTGGGTTCGATGCCGAGTACCTGCGTGAATACATGGCTCACTTCAAGGATCCCGACGTCTATGCCTTCTCGCATATTGGCTGGGGTCTGCAGTCGCGAGCGCAATGGTCGGCGATGGGGTTGCACGACAAGAACGATGCCATCGGGATGGATGCTCGGGCCTTCGAGGGCAACTTCCTGTTCTCCACAGGCCCCAACACCGAGGTGGGGGGGGCCCGTAACACGCCTTGCCACATGGATATTCCGCTGCGCCACTGCTCGGTTTTCCTGGATGACAGCGCAGTCGTGGAAGAAGGCCGGGTGGTAGCGCCGCAGGGGTCACTCCTCACCTGAGCTGATGCAAGTGAGGTAAGCTGAAAGACTCCCTATGAATCATGAGCTTACCGTGGCTCTTCTTCATGGCCGTAGCCGGTGATGCATCATCGAAGGTTCCTGAGAGAGCCTGGATTATCCAACAACAACGACGAGTCATCATGACGCAGACACTGACCCTACGGGTGAATCACGAGACGCATGAGCTGGCAGTGCCCTCGGGGACATCACTGCTCACCGTACTGCGCAATGACATGGCGTTGAACGGGCCCAAATATGGTTGCGGGCTCGGGGAATGCGGCGCCTGCGGTGTGCTGGTGGATGGCATGGCGGCACGTGCCTGCGTGACTCCGGTGGCCGCGGTGGCAGGTCGTGAGGTCATCACGCTCGAGGGATTGGGTGGACCGGAAAGTCTGGACCCCGTCCAGCAGGCTTTCATCGACTGTCAGGCGGCGCAGTGTGGCTATTGTCTCAATGGCATGATCATGGCCGTGCGAGCGGTCCTGAATCGCAAGCCAGACGCGACTCCGGAGCAGTTGCGGGCGGCACTTGAATACAACCTCTGCCGTTGCGGGACCCATGTGGAAATTCTGGCAGCAGCCGAGCGTGCCGTGAGGCTCAATGCCGCTGCCATCGGGGGAGGTCACGATGTGCAATCTCCCGGTGAATGAGTCGTCTCAATCGCTGTCGTGGCTGAGCGAGTGCCCGCCTGACACGCTAGCCCGTGCGCGATATGGCGTAGTGATACGCCCACCAAGCTACAAGTGGAACGGTGATTTCTTCGTCTGTGATCGACTGGTGGAGGCTGTACTGGCGCCTGCCCGATCGCCGGACGACGAGGTCCAGCTGGTGCGCGAAGGTGACTTCGTCGCCGTCGTGGCGAAGACGCTTGTGGCGGCACGCAACGCGGCGCGGTCGGTCACGCTTCGCTGGCAGACTGCGGTTGGCACAGTGGAGGACCGTCGCCATGGCCCGCAGGCCAGCCGGATGACGGGGGCGCGCGCTCTGGAATCGGTGGCGGATGTCGAGCTGGCGCAGAGTGATCATCGAGGAGATTACACCTGGCCCAGTCGAATGGGGTGGGGAGAGGCGCCCGGCTGGGTGCTGGCTGACTACGCCGGCGACACTCTGGAGCTCTGGGGGCAGACTGCTACGCCACAGCTGCTGGCACAGGACATCGCCTGGGCCACTGGCCTCGAGCCTCAGAATGTCCAGGTATTTTCTGAGCACGCCGAGCAGCACTCCGGGCTCGGGCGACATTGCGGTGATGACGCCGGGGTGGATGCGGCCTTGATATCGCGTGCTCTGCGGTGCCCTGTCGCGGTGTGGCTTGATGCCGAGTACATGCGGGATGTCCAGGGGCTCGGACAATCCCAGCGTATGTCGCTCGGGGCCGTTCGTGACTCCGGAGGCAGACTCCTTCGCTATGCCTATCGACAGAGACATCTCTGTGGAGAGGTGCCGGCTGTCGGATTGCTGTTGAGTGGCAGGTTGCCGGAGTGGCGGGGTGATTCACCGTCAGGCAGCGACCATCCGGCATCTTCGTGCGACGTTGAGGATCAGGGCGTTCATGAGGACGACATCGCCAGTCTCTTCCCCTATGACGTCTCGGAGCAGCGCATCTCGATACGCAACCGGGGAGTGGCGGCGGGCAGTGATGTCAAGGGACTGACGGAGATCCAGCAGGTCTTCGCGCGCGAATCGTTTCTGGATGAAGTGGCACATGCCGGCGAAGAGGACCCTGTCGCGCTGCGACTTGCGCATCTCACGGACGTGCGCGGAAGTGAGTTGATCCGTTCGGTTTCCCGGCGTGCCGAGTGGCATCAGCGAGACCCTGTGGTTGCCGCGCCGACAGAAGATTCGAGCGATCGTCTTGCCGGGCGGGGGTTCGCCTATTCGCAGCGGCCGGGCGCTCGTCAGGAGATCGAGGCAGGCAGCCGTTCCGCCTGGATTGCGGATGTCGAGGTCAATCGCCTCACCGGCGACGTCACCTTGACGCGTCTGGTGGTCGGCCAGGATGCCGGCACGGAAGTGGACACCACGTGCCTGCAGGAGACGCTGCAGGCCAGGGTGTTGGGGGAGCGATTCCCCATTCTAGGTCATGAGACTGCCTTCGATGAATGGGGGGATGGTCGTTCGTCGTCTGCCGTGGCCACGCCGGAGGTGACGTCTTTCTCTTCGCTTCGCGTCACGGCGGCTACTGAGATCGTGATGCCGCAGCAGCAAGGTGTGGCATCTGCTGGCGTGCCGGCCTCCGTGGATCTCGCCCCCGGCGTTGCCGTGATAGCCAATGCGCTGTTCGATGCCACTGGCGTGCGCTTTCGGCAGCCGCCCTTCACGGCCAGTCGTGTACGTGCGGCCCTGTCCGCGAGCGGTCAGTCATCAAAGGCCGCTGAGGGCAAGGAGGAGGGAAAGGCGCCCGATGGACGTACGCGCAGCGCATGGTGGAAGCGTTCATTGCTGACCGTGGCGGCTAGTGCCATCACCGGCACAGCGATCATGGCGTGGCCCTGGAAGGGAGCCATTGCGCCCATTGCCCGGCCGGCAGTCAATCTGTACTCCGCCGAAACCATCGAACGGGGTCGCCTGGTGGCGGCAGCGGGAGATTGTGCCGCCTGCCATACCAGTGACGGGGGGGGAGAGAATGCGGGAGGGCGTCGGTTCGATACGCCCTTCGGCACACTCTACAGTACCAATCTCACCCCGGATGAGGCGACGGGGATCGGCCAGTGGTCCTATGCCGCCTTCGAGCGAGCGATGCGCCATGGCGTCAGTCGTGAAGGTCACAATCTCTATCCAGCCTTCCCGTATACGGCGTTCGCCAAGACCAGTGATGCGGACATGCAGGCCCTGTATGCCTATCTCATGGCCCAGCCTGCAGTGGCGGCCAAGGTGCCTGAGAATGCGCTCAAGTTCCCCTTCAACCGGCGTGAGTTGCTGGCAGGCTGGAACCTGCTCAATCACGACAGCTCGCCATTCATGCCGGACCCCGCGCAGAGTGACCTCTACAACCGTGGTGCCTATCTCGCGGAAGGGCTCGGTCATTGCAGTGCCTGCCATACACCGCGCAATGCCTTGGGAGCCGAGCGCTCCGGTAATGCCTATCTGGCGGGCGCGATGATCGATGGCTGGGAAGCACCGGCCTTGAGCCAGCTGAATCGCTCGCCGGTGGCCTGGAGCGAGTCTGCGCTCCATGACTATCTCCGTACGGGAAAATCGGCGCTGCATGGTGTGGCATCCGGGCCCATGGCGCCGGTCGTGGCAGGTCTGGCAGAGCTGCCGGAGCATGACGTGCGTGCCATCGCGCACTATGTCGCCGTGCAGATGGGAGCCCCTTGGGGCGAACAGCCGGACATGCTTCAGGAGGCGGCAGACAGGGTCCGGCTGTCTCGACAGGCCCCGGCAGGGATGGAAGAGGGCGACCGCCTGTTCGAGGGTGCCTGTGCCTCCTGCCATGTCGAGTTGCCGGTTCCGTCATTTTCCAGTGCGACGACATCACTGGCGCTCAATACCAATCTTCACAGCGACTCTCCCGACAACGTCATCCACTCCATTCTCGGAGGGGTACACATGGCGAATGCGTCCGGAGTCGCCGATATGCCTGGCTTCGCGGAAAGCTTCACGAATGCCCAGGTGACCACATTGACACGTTATCTGCAGGCGCGTTTCGCGCCTGACAGCTCGCCCTGGCGAGACGTTGAGCAGCGCGTATCGCAGATACGCGAGGAACATCACTGAGCATCTGCATTCCCCTGAAATGACAATAACAAGAGGTTGATCATGAAACGAAGCAAGTGGATATGGCTGATATGGGCATTGGTCCTGCTCTGCTACGCAGTGCCCTATACGCTCTTGAGCGATGTGAGTGCCTGGTATGGCAGTTTCCTGTTCTGGTCGGTGGCGGGGCTGGTTGTCATCGCTGTGAATCTCTATATCACCAAGGATTTCGAGGAGCACGGTAATGACTGAATCCCTCATCTGGTGGTCCATCGCCATCTATCTGATGATCGCGGTAGGGATCGCGCTGCTCGCACGGCAGGCCGGCGCGGAAAGCATGTCCGGCTATTTTCTCGGTAATCGTCAGATGAATGGCTTCGTCTCGGCTCTAAGCTACAGCGCCACGACCTATAGTGCCTTCATGATGGTGGGGCTGGCGGGACTGACCTATGCCGGTGGTGTCGGGGCGCTGGGCTTCGAGATCGTCTATTTCGCGGGTGTTTCGCTGGTCTCCATCTTTGGTCCGCGCTTCTGGGCGGTCGGGAAGACGTTTGGATTCGTCACGCCCAGCGAGATGCTGGGGCATCGTTATCACAACAAGCATGTCGCCATGGCAGTCTCGATCGCCAGCTGCATCTTCCTGATTCCTTATGCTGCCGTGCAGTTGGCCGGTGTCGGCTATCTACTGCAGGGGACCACCGATGGCGCGATCGATTTCACCACAGGCGTGGTGATGGCAACCGCCATCGCGATCTTCTTCTCCTATGTCGCGGGAATCCGATCTGTCATGTGGACTGACTCGCTGCAGGCCATCATGATGATCGTTGCCTCTACGCTTGTCGCGTTTCTCGTCATCGAGGGGCTGGGTGGCTTCAGCAGCATGTTCGAGACACTGGCGAATGACAAACCTCAGTCGCTGACGGTGCCGGGTTCCGGGCTCTTCAGCTTCGTGACCTTCCTCGGGCTGACCATTCCCTGGTTCTTCTTCAGTCTTTCCAATCCTCAGGTCAGCCAGCGTCTGTTCATGCCATCCTCGCTGAAATCCATGCGTCAGATGCTGATCGGTTTCCTGGTCTTCGGTTTCATCTACACACTGGTTTCCGTGCTGTGGGGCTTTTCGGCGCTGGTAGCTTTCCCAAGCCTCGAAAGCCCGGATCTGGCTACGGCCTCACTGCTGGGCTCTGCCTCGGTGCCGCCGGTACTGGGTGTCATCGTGCTGATCGGGATCATGGCCGCTGCAGTCTCGACCATTGACTCCATCATGCTGACCCTGTCATCCATGCTGGCGCGCGACGTCTATGCCAATGTGACGTCGGCCGCCACCGAGAAGCGACAGTTGATGGTCGGCAAGATCGTCGTGCCGCTCATCGCCCTGATGGCGCTCGGCTTCGCGGAGCTGCAGCTGGATCTCATTGCCGTTCTCTCGGTGGCGGCATCTTCCGGTCTGGTCGCCACGGTGCCGGCCATCATCGGTGCCTTCTACTGGAAGCGAGGCACGTCCGGCGGTGTGTTGGTGAGTGTCATCGGTACCGCCATCTTCGTGCTGGTCATGTATGCCACGGGCAATTCACTGTTCGGCCTGCCGGCCGGTATCTGGGGCATCATCGTCGCAAGCGTGCTGTTCGTGGGTGTGAGTCTGATGACACAGCCACATGCTTCCTCGGCTGATGCGTTCATGCAGGCCATCGACGATGAGCTGAAGACCGGGCGGAGTCCGGCGCAAGACCCTGCACAGGAAGCACCACTGAAACTGGCCAGGCACTGAGCGCTGTCTCACCCAAGCGCCCAACGACAGAAAGCCCCGAAAGGGGCTTTCTGTCGTTGGGCGGGCAGCCCATGGTGGGGGATGTCATCTTCGAAGCTTCAGGCGTAGGCGCTACATACCCAGGTCATGGTCGCAGGGGCGTCGCCGTTGTAGGTGATGGCGTGTCCGAGGGTGCTGTCAAAGGCCAGGCTATCGCCGACCTTGAGCTGGATGGGGTCGTAAAGTTCGGTCCAGACGGTCACTTCTCCGCTGGTCACGATGATCTGTTCCTGGCCGGAGTGTTTCTGCAGGCCGCCGAATTCCTCGAGACTACGATTGAGCACGGTGGTCTCCAATACCATGTATTCCTTGGACGCCACATTGTTGCAAAGCGGGCGATACCGGTAGTTGGGCGTCTCGATGACGTCTCCCTCCTGCGCTCGCGTCAAGGCGAGCCACCCCCGAAACGACGTGTCCTCCGTGTAATAGAACAGCTCGCTGACATCGACGTTCAGACCCTTGGCGAGGTTCACGATTGCCTCGAAGGTCGGTGAGATACGCCCATTCTCGATTCTTGACACGCTGGCCGCCGAGATTCCTGACGCGCTGGCCACGGCCGCGATGGTCAGTCCCTTCTCCTTGCGTAGCGCCTTGAGATTGTCACCAATGGCGCCTGCCTTGCGTTCTCGGTGCTTCAGGGCGATCGGCGTTTCCTGGTGGGGTGTCATGTCAGCGTGCTCCATCGTGTTCGTCTGCTGGGGTGGCGTCTGTCGCTGCCTATGCCGGTGTAGCGCAAGGGCGTGAGCTTTCAGGTCATGCTGCGGCAGGGAGAGGCATGAACGCCATGATGGGGTCCATTTAGAGCTTCCATGAGCAAAATGTCGAGCCTGATATCCATATTTGACCCAATATTGCGTATATGCAATTGTGGGGGCGAATGCGCAATCTACAGTGGCCGCCCACTGGGCATGTATCAGGCCTCAGCCTGTATCAGGCATTCGCCTGCTGGTAGGCATAGCATTGCACTCTAATTAAAATAATCTTGGGAAAACAATAATGTACAACTTCAAGAAACAGCTCCTCGGCATGGGTATCGCTGCCAGCCTGTTGGCGACTGCCACGACTCAGGCGGCGGACATCGAGTGGAAGATGGCGACTCCGTGGGGCGGTGGGCCCTGGCTTGAACGGGATGCCAAGACCTTCGCGGACTATGCAAACGAATTGACCAATGGTGACGTGAGCATCCAGGTGTTCCCCGGCGGCACCTTGGGTGGTGCGCTGCGTGTCACCAATACCGTGAAGTCCGGTGTCGCGCAGATCAGCCATAACTACATCAACTATGACTACGGAACTGACCCGACGGCAGCGCTGCTGGCCGGGCACTCCAGCGGCCTGACGCCGGAAGAATTCATGCTGTGGATGTACGAGGGCGGCGGTGTCGAGCTATATGAAGCCTTCCGTCGCGAGGTGTTCGGCGTCGTGGCATTCCCGTGCTCGACCCTGGGCACCGAGATCTTCCTGCACTCGAGCAAGAAGGTGCAGACGCTTGAGGACTTCCAGGGGCTGCGCCTGAGAACATCAGGTGCCTGGGCTGAAATCGCCTCGCGCCTGGGCGCTTCCACCGTCGTGATGGCGGGCAGTGACATCTATACGGCGCTGGATCGTGGTGTGATTGATGCGGCGGAGTGGGGCAGCCCCGAGCTCAACAAGCCGACCGGATTCCAAGACGTGGCGCAGTACGTCGTGCTACCTGGCGTCCACCAGTCCGGTGGCATTCTCGAGTGTGAAGTGAATGTCGATGCCTGGGATGGCCTGAGCGAAGCCCAGCAGAATCAGTTGCGTCTTGCCGGCAAGTTGAGCGTGTTCGAATCCTGGCTGGATAGCTCCTTCGCTGATCTCAAGGCCTTCAAGGAGCTGGAAGAGGGTCCCAATGAGATCGTGCAACTGGAGCAACCCTTCATCGATGCCATCTACGAAGAGACACGTGCCTGGGAGGATGAGAAGGCAGAGGAGAACGAGTGGTTCGCGCGTGTGCTTGAGTCTCAACGTACCTTCAAGCAAAGCATGACCACCTGGCAGGACTATCGTTTGCCGATCGGGGAAATGGGTCGCTGAACCCCGCAGGATCTGACGTTTTCGGCACAGGCAAAGAGTTTGCCTGTGCCTTACCCTGACTGTCATTCGGTAGGTTGCCATGAAAATAGTCGATGCCATTGAGCGTCAAACCCGTTGGGCGGGGTATCTAGGGGCTGTCCTGATACTGCCGCTGGTGCTTGCGCTGGTCTATGAGGTCTTCAGTCGTTATGTGCTGGGAAGGCCCACCCTGTGGGCATTCGAAGTCAGCTACATGGTGATGGGGGCCATCTTCATGTTTGGCATGGCGAATGCACTGCGCGTGGGCCAGCACGTCAGTGTGGATGTGCTGAGTCAGAACTTTTCGCCACGTCTGAAAGCCGGGGTGCATCTGGCCTGTTATGGCGTACTGCTCCCCGTGCTGGGCTGGCTGGTCTGGGAGCTTTCGCTCTACGCGATCGAGGCATTCTCCAGCAATGAGCGCTCTGGTCGCTCGGCCTGGAATCCCGTGATATGGCCGGTCTTCGGTGTGTGGTTGCTGGGATTCCTCTATCTGACATTGCAGGTGATCGCCGAGATGTTGAAACTGCTCGCCACGTTGCTGGGTCGTGATGCCGACACGGAGGCGTCCTCATGAGCGACTTCATTGCCCTCATCATGTTTCCTGCGCTCATCGCGCTGATCGTGCTCGGTTTCCCGATCGCCTTCTCGATGATCGTCGTCGCGACGGTCTTTGGCGTTGCCCAGTTCGGGGATGCCGCAGCCTATCAATTGCTGACCAAGATCGAGGACACGGCGTCCAACTCGATCCTTGCCGCCGTACCGCTGTTCATCTTCATGGGCGCGATGCTCGAGAATTCCGGCATTGCCGAGCGACTGTTCGGGGCCATCCATCTGTGGACACGCCGGATGCCCGGTGGGCTGGGCGTCGGCGCAGTCATCATGGGGACCATCTTCGCGGCTGCCAGCGGCGTGGTGGGCGCGACCGAGGCAGTGATCGGCATGCTGGCGGTGCCGGTCATGCTCAAGCACCAATACGACAAGTCGCTGATCTCCGGCACCATCTGCGCCAGTGGCTCATTGGGCACGGCGATCCCGCCTTCCATTACCGTGGTCATTCTCGGGCCTGTCGCGGGTGTCTCCGTCGGGTCACTTTTCAGTGGCCTGTTGATTCCGGGACTGTTGATGGCGCTGCTGTTCCTCGTCTACATCGTCGTGGTCTGTGCGCTGAAGCCTGCGCTTGCGCCGCGACTCAAGGAAGATGAGCAACATCCGGGATGGGGCAAGCTGCTCACCATCACCCTGAGTGCATTGCTGCCGACCATGAGTCTGATCCTGGTGGTATTGGGCACAATTCTGATGGGCATCGCCACGCCGACAGAAGCGGCAGCCTGTGGGGCGCTCGGCTCCGTATTGCTGGCACTGGGGTATCGCAATCTCACGCTGTCCATCCTGTGGAACGCGGCGATACGCACACTCAACATCACCGCGATGATTCTGCTGATCGTGCTGGGCGGCAATATGTTCGCGGGCGTCTTCTTTGCTTCCGGCGGCATGGCGACTGTTCAATCGCTGCTGCTGGATACTGGCTTGAGCCCGTGGCTGATTCTCGGCGCCATCCTGCTAATCGCCTTCCTGGCCGGTTTCGTGCTCGACATGATCTCGGTGGTGTTGATCGTCATTCCCGTGGCGATGCCGGTCATCGGCCTGCTCGGGTTCGATGAGATCTGGTTCTGCGTGGCCTTCCTGATCGTGATGCAGACGAGCTATCTGACACCGCCGTTGGCGCCCTCCATCTTCTATCTGCGTGCCATCACACCGCCTGAAGTGACGTTGAAGCATATGTACAAGGGGGTGATGCCCTTCATCTGCCTGCAGCTGGTGGTGTTGGCGCTGATCCTGGCCTTCCCGGGGCTGGCGCTGTGGTTGCCTGATGCCATCAGCGGGCCGTCATGGAAATGATGGACACCTTATTGGAAAGGAATGAGTTCGCATGAGTGATGCAACACAGGAAGAGGCAGGAATGGACGTCAATCTCGATCGGGCAGCGCTCAAGTCGCTATGTCAGAAGGTACTGAGCCATCATGGCTTTAGTGAGCCACATGTCGATGCCATGAGTGACGCGCTGGTGGCGGCGGAAATGGATGGCTGTCGATCCCATGGGCTTTATCGCCTGATGGGGTTCGTCGCAACACTGAACAATGGTGGTGTGGTGCCGAATGCCGTGCCGGTGGTCGAGGATACGGCGCCCTCCATCGTCAAGGTAGATGCCAAGGGTGGCTTCTCGTCGCTGGCCTTCCAGCAGGGCGTGCCTGAGCTGCTCAGCAAGGCGAGAGCCAATGGGATTGCCATTCTGGCCATCAATCATTGCGTACATGGCACAGCATTGTGGGTCGAGATCGAGCGGCTGACGCGGGAAGGGCTGGTAGCCATCGCCTGCAACCCGACCCAGTCGTACATGGCGCCGTATGGAGGCAGCCAGCCCCTGCTGGGCACCAACCCCATTGCCTTCGGCTGGCCGCGCGGGGATGGCAATCCCTACGTGTTCGACTTCGCGACCAGCGCCATCGCACGTGGCGATATCGAGCTGCATCGTCGTCAGGGGGACGAGATTCCGCTGGGCTGGGGGGTTGATCGAGACGGTACGCCGTCCCGTGACCCGGCCGAGGTGCTGGATCATGGCGCGATGCTGCCGTTCGGTGAGCACAAGGGCTCTGCGCTGGCGATCATGATCGAGTTGATCGCAGGGCCGCTGATCGGTGACATGCTCAGTATCGAATCCAGCGAGCATGATCAAGGCAAGGGCAGCCTGCCGTATCATGGGGAGATGATCATCGCGATGGACCCGGCGCGTCTCACGGGGGGCAGTCCCCAGCAGCACATGTTGCGCTCTGAACGGCTGTTCGACCTGGTCAAGCAGCAGGGCGCGCGTCTTTCCTCCGAGCGTCGCTATCAGGCTCGCCAGAAGCATCTGGAGGAGGGCGTCACACTTTCCCGGGCGCTGTATGACGACATTCTCGAGCTTGCCTCCTGAGAAGTTGCCTGTGCCGAGCTGCCGAGTCATCGCTGACAGGCACGCGGCAGGACGTCATGAGGGCATGACGGCATGAGGTCATGACTGCAGCAAGAAGAACGGCCGCCCCTGGGCGGCCGTTCTTCTATATAAGGTGTCCATCGTCGTCGCTGTCATCCTCAGTGCTCACCGATACTGGGCGCCCATCCAGTTCTGCCTGATTATGTGCACCACCGGATGTGGGCGTTTTTCCGCAAAGGTGCCGTTGCTGCTAGCGTAAGCCGTGTTGAGGGTCGTTGATGCCATCTTGATGGCCATTGAAGGGGAAAGGGACATGACGCTTGAGACGACATCGCGGTTTCGGGGTTGCCTGTTGGGTGGTGCGGTGGGAGATGCGCTGGGGGCGGCAGTGGAGTTCCTGTCGCACGAGGAGATCCAGGCGCGCTTCGGAAGTGAAGGAATACGCGATTACGCACCGGCCTATGGCGGGCTGGGGCGGATTACCGATGATACGCAGATGACACTGTTTACCGCCGAGGGTCTGTTGCGTAGCCACGTGCGCGGCTGTCTGAGAGGCATCACGACGCAAGGTAGCCTGGTCAACAGTGCCTATGAACGTTGGCTGTACACCCAAGGGGAACGCACGCAAAAGGCAACGGAACAGGAATGGCTGGACAGTGGCTGGTTGATCAAGCAGCCGGCACTGCATTCGCGCCGCGCCCCGGGCATGACGTGTCTGTCCGCGCTCAAGCAGGTGCGCACCTACAGTGACACCGCGCAGAACGACAGCAAGGGCTGTGGGGGTGTGATGCGCGTGGCCCCCGTCGGCTTGTTCGCACATGTGATGGGGGCTTCCCATCAGATGTGCTTCGCGCTCGGGGAAGAGGTCTGCGCGCTGACCCATGGCCACGTGACCGGTCAGCTGACGGGCGGGGTGCTGGCGGTGATGATCCAGTGCCTGGTGGCGGGTGACTCGATGGCACAGGCACTTGCGCACGCCATGCGCATTCTCGAGCGCAAATCAGGCTGCGAGGAGACCATGCAGGCCCTGAAGCAAGCCTGCGAGCTTGCCGAGTCCGGCACTGCGCCGCAGGTGGCTGTCGTGATGCTGGGGTTGGGATGGATCGCGGAAGAGGCCCTGGCGATGTCCGTGTATTGCGCACTCACCGCGCGGGATTTCCGCTCCGCGATCCAGATCGCGGTCAATCATGATGGGGATTCGGATTCCACGGGGGCCATCACGGGCAACCTGCTCGGGGCGCAATGGGGAGAAGAGGCAATACCTGCTGATTGGCTGGAGCCGCTTGAACTGCGAGAGGTCGTCGGCGAGGTCGCCCAGGACCTGCACGATTGCGCTCGCTGGGAGCTCTATACCGATGGGGGTGGCAAGGACGAGCGGTGGGTCTGGGAGAAATACCCGGGCTATTGAGATACGCGCAACGCTAGCTGACTGAACGCGGGGCAACCCTTGGATTGCCCCGCGTTTTCGTGTCTGACCATGCCTTTTTGCCGGCTGTCACGAAACGTCGGTAGCGCAAAGGTGAGGGCATGCCTCAAGTGGGCGATCCGAGGACAACATCAGAGGGGTTCGTAAGCGATTGATAACGCTGCGGTTATTACCAAGGTCGTAGACTGCTGCCTGACCAGACGTTCAATACAGGCTTTTATTGGTTCGCTAGTGGAATCAATGCTGTTCCAGTGGGGGGATATGTGCCGATGCGGGATTCGTCCACAATGCGCTCACTCCACATTGTACGAAACGGTAGTCTGGTTCTGGTCGACGGCAGGCACCTGTCAAGACGCCTGCGACTTTTTTGAAGATGGCATGCATCCAACCCGTTTGCTCAAGCGTAATACTCATCAAGCACAACGGTGAGGGTTTCAGCAGGGTAAGAGGACAAGTTGCTGATGAATGCCTTTCTGATGATTGCGACCAAAGTTTAAACGTCATACGGCAGTGTCCTGGACAGTGCCAAGCATCTGATCCGCTCTCGATCATGGGATGTCCGCATCTTCAAGGTTGTACAGAAGTGATGCAGAGGAGGGTTGAAGGTTGTACCTCTTGAGGTTCACCAACACTCCTCAGGAGCAGGGCAATGCCCAGGCAACGCAATCTGGTTCTTTGATGGAAACAGTGAGCTGCCAGCAGCACGGCTAGTGTGATAGCGCAATAATCATTAGTCTGTTAACAAGCTAGACGTATGCAGCCAAGACTGCATACGACATCACAAGGGCAATATTGCCCAGGACATAGAAAGGAAAACCCAATGAAAACTCTGAATCTCAAGACTCTGATCGCTGCCGCCGCTCTCGCCACCGTCAGCACCGCCACCTTCGCGGCGGATGACAGCCCGGCCGCCCAGCGTGTCCAGCAGTCCGTCAGCCAGGACGTCGTCGTCGGCACCGCCCAGCAGGCCCCGACGGCACAGGCCACCTTCGCGGAAACCGGCAAGAGCGTCGCGGCAGGTCGTGTCGAGACCGCCCTGACCCAGTCCTCCATTGAAGGGCAAGGCAGCGCTACCGCCGGTCGTGAACAGGCCTTCGACAATGACGCTGGCAAGAGCGTCGCCGCGACCCGCGTTCAGCACGCCCTGAGCGACAGCAACGTCTGATTGACCATCATCCCTGACCTGCATTTCCAGGACTGATCATCACTTCATCTTCATCGAGGAAATCATCATGAACACTATCAAGACCCTGATCGCCGCCGCCGCACTCGCCACCGTCAGCACCGCCACCTTCGCGGCGGATGACAGCCCGGCCGCCCAGCGTGTCCAGCAGTCTGTCAGCCAGGACGTCGTCGTCGGCACCGCCCAGCAGGCACCGACGGCTCAGGCCACCTTCGCGGAAACCGGCAAGAGCGTCGCGGCAGGTCGTGTCGAGACCGCCCTGACCCAGTCCTCCATTGAAGGGCACGGCAGCGCTACCGCCAGCCGTGAACAGGCCTTCGACAATGACGCTGGCAAGAGTGTCGCCGCGACCCGCGTTCAGCACGCCCTGAGCGACAGCAACGTCTGATTGACCGTCATCCCCGACCTGCATTCCAGGTCTGATCATCACTTCATCTTCATCGAGGAAATCATCATGAACACTCTCAAGACCCTGATCGCCGCCGCCGCTCTCGCCACCGTCAGCACCGCCACCTTCGCGGCGGATGACAGCCCGGCTGCCCAGCGTGTCCAGCAGTCCGTCAGCCAGGACGTCGTCGTCGGCACCGCCCAGCAGGCCCCGACGGCTCAGGCCACCTTCGCGGAAACCGGCAAGAGCGTCGCGGCAGGTCGTGTCGAGACCGCCCTGGCCCAGTCGTCCATTGAAGGGCACGGCAGCGCTACCGCCAGCCGTGAACAGGCCTTCGACAATGACGCTGGCAAGAGTGTCGCCGCTACCCGCGTTCAGCACGCCCTGAGCGACAGCAACGTCTGATTGACCGTCATCCCTGGCCTGCATTTCCAGGCCTGATCATCACATCATCTTCATCGAGGAAATCATCATGAACACTCTCAAGACCCTGATCGCCGCCGCCGCTCTCGCCACCGTGAGCACCGCCACCTTCGCGGCGGATGACAGCCCGGCCGCCCAGCGTGTCCAGCACAACGTCAGTGAAAGTGTCATCCATGGTGCCGCTCAGCAGGCACCGACAGGCCAGGCGACCTTCGCGGAAACCGGCATGAGCACTTCTGCAGGCCGTTTCCAGATTGCCTCCGGTGACGACGAGATCCGTGGCCATGACCGCTCCATCCACCTGCAGGAATTCGATGTCGCCAATGATTCAGGCGATAGCGTTGCCGGCACCCGTGTTCGTCACGCCGTGAGCGACGTCAACGTCTGAGACGCCCGATGTCTGCGTCAGACGCTTGCAGGCCAGGTGTCTGCACTGACATGACCTTTTTCAATAGGAGAACCCCCATGCAATCTCTCAAGTCTCTATTCGCCATTGCCGCATTGTCCGTTGCCGCCACTGGCGTGGCCTCTGCCAATGACAGCGAAGCCGATGCCCGCGTACGTGCCACCCTCAGTGATCGCGTGATCATGGGTCAGGCACAGCCGGTCACTCAGCAAGCCACACTGCACCATGATGATGTCGTGAAAACCGGCATGAGTGTCGCTGCCAGCCGCGTCCAGACATCCATCAGCAACGCCGGCATCCAGGGCACCACCCGTGCACTGGCAAGCGATTCGGCGGATTACGTCAACGATGCCGGCAAGAGTGTCTCTGCCACACGCGTCGAACATGCCTTGAATGAGAGCGCGTAACCGCTCGCGGCAACGCAATAGTCCCCGACTCTGCAAGACAGCCAAGGACGCCGATATGCCATCGACCTACCTCTGTCAGTTGCTGAATGGACCCACTGACCATCACGTTGTCTCCTGATGGTCAGTGCTCCAGAGAACAACTCGTGAGAGAGAAGAACGCTTGAGCAAGTGTTTTGACCCGAACGCAAGACCGCACTCGTCGTCAATGGCAGAACCCTTGCTCAAACGCTTTCCTGTCCTGAATGTCCTGTCCCGACATTCCCTGCCCGCCATTGGCGGGCTTTTTTTTGGCTTTTCGACGCTTCATGTGGATGTGACTTCATCCAGCACACGAACCACGGGGCTGTTGATCAGCGAGATCATCGCAATGAGGTCCCGTGAGAGAAAGGGCGCCGTGTGGTCGTGGTGACTCGCCTTGCATGAGAAACGCCCGCCATTCGGCGGGCGTTTCTCATGCAAGGATTTTCGCTTGCGTGGCGCTCGGATCAGTGAGCGCGAGTCAGGCGCGTGGCCAGCCACCAGCCCAGTAGCATCGTCAGTAGAAAACCCGCCAATGGCAGACTCATGGCGCTGCTGGAGACGATGGCAGGCCCGGGGCAGTATCCGCTCAGGCCCCAGCCGGTACCGAACAGGGCCGCGCCGAGCAGCAGGCGGCCATCGATATCGCGGCGTGTAGGCAGCTGGAATCGCTCACCCAACAGGGGAGTGCTGCGTCGCCAGGCGAGGCGATAACCGATGAAGGTGGTAGTGACTGCCCCGCCAAGCACGAAGATCAGCGTGGGGTCCCAGTCTCCGGCCACGTCGAGAAATCCGACGACACGCGCGGGGTCGGTCATGCCGCTGAGTGTCAGGCCGAGGCTGAAGACCAGCCCGGTAATGAAGCCGGTGACAGCTTTCATGGTGACTCTCCCAGCAGATGTCGGGTCACGAAGACCGTCAGCATGGCGATGGCCACGAACACCCCCGTGGCCACCAGCGAGCGCGGGGAGAGACGCGCGATGCCGCAGACGCCGTGGCCACTGGTGCAGCCGCCGCCGATGCCTGTTCCCAGGCCCACCAGCAGGCCGGCGAACATCATGCTCAGCACCCCGCTGGCGGGATCGCCGATCAGCGCATCCGTGCCCTCGGCCACATTGCCCCAGTCAAGATTGAACAGCACAAGGAGCAGCGGGCCGCTGATCAACCCGAGCACGAAGGCGATACGCCAGCGGCGGTCCGGGCCTGATTCCAGCAGCGCGCCCCGCGTGATACCACTGATACCGGCGATACGTCCCAGAAAGGCCATCAGCATCACTGCCGAAAGACCGATCAGAACGCCGCCGGCGAGTCCTTTCATGCTGCTCATCATGTCCATGTGGTTCGTCCTCGTGTCGCGGTCATCCTGCGTTGCGACGATGATATGCTCGTGCCTGGCGAGCGCCAACCGTCATCGCCCACCGACTGCTGAGTCTGCTGGTCATGACATCTGCCCATCGGGTGGCCTGAGCGGATCCGGTTGACCCGACAGCCACGGAAAGGCCCGCCTCGAGCATCTCGGGGCGGGCCTTTCCGTGGCTGTTCTACGTGTGGGCAAGGTCAGACCAGCTCGCGGTGCTCCTTGCGAGCGCGACGACTGTCACGCACCACGGCGCCGCAGATCACGGCGAGTACGCCAAGGGCCGCCGGGGCGCTTGTGGCAAGCATCCCGATCAGGTCAGGGACTCGTCGTAATGGCCGACCTTGTCGGTGATGGTGGTGAAGTCAAAGCGCGGCTGGCGGCTGGCGAGACTCCAGGCCGATGCTCAAGCGCTGGAAGATCGCCTGAGTCACGCCGCTCATCTTCTGTGACGTGCGGGCCCGTCTTCAGCGAAATCGTCGCGCCTTCGGCTCAGGACTAGGGGAAGTCCCAGTAAGGCGGGCTACCGAAGTACTCGGAGAAGTAGTCCAGGAACGCCCGGATCTTGGGGGCCAGTTGTCGGGAGCTTGAATAGATCGCCCAGATACCGGTCTCGTTGACCAGCGGTGTCTCGGGCAGCACTTCCACCAGCTCGCCCCTCGCCAGATGACGATAGAGACTCCAGGTCGAGGAGAGGGTGATGCCCAGTCCCGCGGCGCAGGCATCGCGCACCGCTTCGCCATTGTCGGTCCGTATGCGGCCCTTGATGCGTATCACCTCGACGCGATTCTCGTGCTGGAAACTCCATTGATCCATCCCGATCAGCGTCAGGCATTCATGGTGTTTCAGTTCCGCAGGGCGGGTCGGAGTGCCATGGCGTTGCAGGTATTGCGGAGAAGCACACAGGATACGCTTGTCGGGGGCCAGGCGCCGCGCGATCAGACTCGAATCCTTGAGAGCGGAGTTGCGGATTGCGATGTCGAAGCCGCCTTCCACCAGATCGACGATGGTATCCGTCAGGCGCAGATCCAGCTCGAGGTCCGGGTAGCGTGCCAGAAAGCCGGCCAGCCCGGGGATCAGATGCATGCGTCCGAAGGAGGCCGATGCCGTGATGCGCAAGGTGCCGGTGGGGGTGGTGGTGCCGGCACCAACGGCAGCCCGCGCCGCCTCGGCACTGGCCAGCACCTCCTCTGCGTGGGGGAGAAAGGCGCGACCTTCTTCGCTCAGTGCCACATGACGCGTGGTGCGATGCAACAGGCGTACCCCCAGACTGTCCTCGAGCTTGCGCAGGTGAGAGCTGGCGACGGCGGGCGACAGTCCCAAGTCCTCGCCGGCCTGACTGATGCTGTTCACGGCGGCGAGACGGACGAACAGCTTCAGGTGCTCAAGATTCATGTCATCTCCCCCCGAGGCGATGGTGTTGTGGACTGATATTCAACAAAATATAGAAACTGATTGTATCAACTCGCCGTTTATTGTTCATGCCGAAGATAATTACCATGGCATGAACATTCACGCAGGAGTCAGACTCATGAAAGCGATGCTGGTGACGTCATTCGGTGGTCCCGAAGTGTTCGAAGCGGCGGAAATCGCCAAGCCCCAAGCGGCGGCAGGTCAGGTACTGGTGCGTATCGTCGCCACCAGCATCAATACCGTCGACACCATGATTCGCGAGATGGGCGCAGAGCTTCCGCTGTCTCCGGCACTGCCGGCGCTGCTGGGCATGGACTTCGCCGGTACTGTCGAAGCCGTGGGCGAGGGCGTCGAAGGCTACGCCATCGGGGATGAAGTCTATGGCTGTGCTGGTGGCCTGGCCGACCTGCCGGGTACGCTGGCCGAGTACATCGCCGCCGATGTTCGCCTGATCGCCCACAAGCCGAAGTCCCTGAGCATGGTGGAAGCCGCGGCGCTGCCGCTGGTCGGCATCACGGCCTATGAAGGCCTCAAGCGCGCCAACATCCAGGCCGGTCAGAAGGTGCTGGTTCACGGTGGTGCGGGGGGTGTGGGTCACATCGCCATCCAGCTGGCCCGTCACTTCGGTGCCGATGTCGCCTCTACCGTCGGTCGTGATGAGCACGAGACGCTGGTCGAAGGCCTGGGGGCCAGTGCCATCAATTACCGCAATGAGCAGGTCGCCGACTATGTGGCCAGGCTCACCGACGGCAAGGGCTTCGACATCGTGTTCGACTCCGTCGGCGGCGCCAACCTGCCGACCTCCTTCGAGGCTGCCGCGCTCAATGGCCATGTCTCGACGACCGTGTCCTTCATGGACATCGATCTGACCACCGCGCACTTCAAGGGCCTGTCACTGCATGTCGTCTTCATGCTGATCCCGATGCTGCATGACTTCCGTCGTCAGGAGCACCACGAGATTCTGGCCGACATGGCGCGTATCGCCGATGCCTGCGCACTCAAGCCGATCATCGATGATCAGGTCTTCCCGCTCGCGGAAGTGGGCCAGGCCCACGCGCGGCTGGGCAGCGGTCAGGCAACCGGCAAGGTCATCGTCGAGGTCTGATACCGTGACCGAAAGCCACATTGGCAGGATCATCCTGACACTGCGCTGGCACAGACAAACGACAGGGTGTGGCCATACGGCACACCCTGTCGTTCGCGTCTCAAGCGTCGTGGGACATATCAAGGAGAGAGCACATGAAAACCATTCTTATCACCGGTTCCACCGATGGCATCGGCCTGGTCACGGCCAAGGCCCTGCTGGAGCGCGGCCATCGCGTGCTGATCCACGGGCGTAGCGAGCAGAAGGTCAATGGTGTCGTCGCCGAACTTGCGGCGCTGGCCGGGGCTGAGCGTGTCGCCGGTTTCGTGGCCGACCTGTCCGACCTGGTCGCCATCGACTCACTGGCAAGCGATGTGCTGGCGGCCAATGCCAGTCTGGATGTCCTGATCAACAATGCCGGTGTCTTCCAGGCACCCAGCGTCGTGACGGCGGACGGTCTCGACCTGCGCTTCGTGGTCAATACCCTTGCCCCCTATCTGCTCACCCAGAAACTGGCGCCGGCACTGCCTCCGGCCGGGCGGGTCGTCAATCTGTCCTCGGCGGCTCAATCCCCCGTGGACCTGAAGGCCCTGACCGGCGAGGTCGCGTTCAACGACCACTACGCGGCCTATGCCCAGAGCAAGCTCGCGATCACCATGTGGACCCGCACGCTCGCCCAGGACTGGGAAGGCCAGGGGCCTATCCTGATCGCGGTCAACCCGGGCTCTCTGCTGGCCAGCAAGATGGTCAAGGAAGGCTTCGGCGTACCGGGCAAGGATCTTGGCATCGGTGCCGATATCCTGGTACGTGCGGCACTGGATGAGGAATTCGCCGGCGCCAATGGTCAGTACTTCGACAACGACGCCCAGCGTTTCGCACCGCCGCACGCCGACGCACTCGATGATGCGCTGTGCCGTCAAGTGGTCGCGACGATGGAGAGAATGCTTGACCGGATTGGCCGCTGAGTGACTCCGACCAGAGGGCAGCGAGCTGGAGTGCCCTGCCTGAAGACGAAACGCCCACCCCGAGAGTCTCGAGGCGGGCGTTTCGTCTTCTGCGCGCGGACCGATCAGACCAGCTCGCGGTGCTCCTTGCGAGCGCGACGGCTGTCACGTACCACGGCGCCGCAGATCACGG
This sequence comes from Cobetia sp. MMG027, assembly GCF_027947415.1. NCBI lineage: Bacteria > Pseudomonadati > Pseudomonadota > Gammaproteobacteria > Oceanospirillales > Halomonadaceae > Cobetia > Cobetia sp. MMG027. The sequence goes on along the minus strand of NZ_JAQJIO010000008.1, from coordinate 223,893 downwards.
CGAGTACGCCAAGGGTCAGCAATGGCCAGATGAGGACATAGGTGGCAAACAGGAATGTCATGGGCGTGTGTCTCCTGAAATGTGCAGTAGGAAAGTCCCCGGCGACGCCAAGGGCCACCGGGGCGCTTGTGGCAAGCATCCCGATCAGGTCAGGGACTCGTCGTACTGGCCGACCTTGTCGGTGATGGTGGTGAAGTCAAAGCGCGGCTGGCGGCTGGCGAGACTCATGATCACACAGACCAGGGTGCTGGTGCCGTAGGCCGTGAGCGAGGCCAGCAGCACGGTGTAGTCACGCAGTTCGCCGGTCGCGAAGATGACCATGGCCAGCATGGCCAGCACGCCGGCGACCAGTCCGGCGATGCGACCGAGGAAGCCGAAGACCATCAGGCCGATGATGACGCCGCCACCGATGCTGGCGAGCAGCTCGAAGATCAGCCCACTGATACCCTCCAGCGGCACCCACTCGAAGCGCGCCATGCAGAACACCACCATGGCGACCAGGACGGAACTGGTGAAGGCCAGGTTGGTGATGCGATCCCAGAAGCAGCTGGCGATCACCGGGAAGACGATGGCGCCCCAGAGTGCGCCGACGAAGACCAGCATCACCAGAATATCCAAAGAGAAGCTGGCGAAGACGATCCCCAGCACGGTGGCGATGATCATCGTCAGACGCCCGACCAGCAACATGCGTCGAGGGTCGGCCTTGCCGCGGGCGATGTTCTTGCCGTAGACGTCCGCCATCATGATCGCCGAGAGTGCCGAGAGATCGGAGTCAGCGGTGGAGGACAGCGAGCCGATCACCAGGATGAAGAACAGGGCGATGAAGAAGGGCGGCAGGTACTCCGACACCATCTGCGGAATCAGGTTGTTCATGTCGCCATTGAGCGGCTCGACCCCGAGGGTCAGCGCCATCAGACCGATCATCCCCAGACCGATCACGATGGCACCGTAGCCGACGGTAGCCGTGATGAAGGTCGGCTTGATGTGATCTTCATTGACCGCGAACAGGCGCTGGGAAATCGTCTGATTGCCGATGGCATACGCCAGCACGGCCACGAAGAAGGGCGCCCCCTGATTGAGGATGGCATCCGTCGAGAAGAAGTCGGCTTGTTGCGGCGTGACATGCTTGAGCCCTTCCACCAGCTCCGAAGGGCCACCCATGGCAAAGAACACGGCCGGAATGATGACGATGGCGATGGCCATCAGTGCCACCAGCTGGGCGAAATCCGTCAATACCGAGGCGCGGAAGCCCGACCAGAGCGTATAGCAGAGCACCCCGACCCCCGCCAGGATGACGCCTGTCTGGAAGGACAGCGGCGACAGCACCGAGACAAGCGCACCGGCGGCTGTGAAGTTGACCATCAGGCTGATGATGCTGCCCAGCACGTTGGAGAAGGCCAGAATCAGCTGGCTGCTCGAACCGTGGCGTGCATGGATCAGCTCGCCCAGCGTATGGGCGTTGGGGGCCAGCTTGCGGAAGCGGCGGCCGAAGGGATAGATGAACAGGATCATCAGCGCGCCCCAGAATCCATAGTGGATCGGGCCTGACACACCATAGGTATAGCCGGAGGTGGCAGCGGCATAGAAGGAGGCGGCCCAGATCCAGGTGGCGGTCATGCTGGCGGCGCCCATGCCGAAGCCGACACGGTGGTTGGACACCATGAACTCGTCAGCATCTTCCTTTTTCTTGCGAATGGTGAGAGTGATCAGGTAGGTACCGCCATAGAAGGCGATCAGCAGGAGAAGAACGGTAATGGTCGAGAATTGATAGAGAGAGTCGTTGTTCAAGTACGGAGCCTCCAATGGATGACAGAACACCTGTTGACCTGAGCAGCGAGCTGTTCAGGAGTGCGGTGATGAGAGTCATGAAAGGAAGGTTCTGAGCCGTCTTGCCTTGAGATGGTTGTCGTGTCCAAGGCGTCTTCGTCTGGTGAACAGGCAGACCCTGTCACACTTGCGAGCTACGAGGTGTCAGCACTTTCCAGGGAAGAAAGTGCGGGGTGGCGGGCGTCGTGGCATGCACTTGCCCTCATCAGCGTAATGCTGCGTCATGGATTCCCTCTCTTATCGATAATGTCGAGGTTTCGACAGTCTTTCGAAAATACTGGTGATCCAGTGGGTCGCGAGTCCTGGTGCTTTCGGTGAGCGTTAAGATTGAGTTAATGAAGGCTGCATACCTTAGTGTCTGGTTTGCGACATGTCCACCCTTGACAGATTCCAGCAGATCGCTCTCAGGTATTGCCTGAACTCCAGGTCCATAAAGATGGCGTCATGCCCAGAGGTATCTGGCGTTTTATTGAATCTTCATTCAATATAAATCAAGTGTAATTCTTGGTGTTTCAGGGCGTCAAAGTCTGTCATTTAATGTCATTGAAATGTGTGAATTCCCCTTCTTTTTCTCGTGATGCCTCTCGGATCTTTGAGGGATTTTCTCTGCCTCATCGTGGGGTTTCATGTTGATGGATATTCAATGATTTCACGCAAGTGATTGTTTTAAAAGTTGTTTGTCTATTATTGCCCAGCGTTCGGCCAGTTCTCATGAATACTGTGATGACGAGGAGGGCGCGAGAGGAGTACGAAGAGAGGGCGAGAAGAGTGCAAGGAGAGGGCGAGAGGAAAACAAGGAAAAAAGGGAAGGCTGTCTCGACGGTTGTTCGCCACCTTGCTGGCCGATGAATCAAAAAAACCGCCCCCTGAACGGGAGCGGCAAGATGATGTTCTCAGTGCAGAGTACGTCACTGAGGGGCGTCTTCAGCCCGCCGGGCTCAGGATGCGGATATCGCCATCGGCGATCCAGTCACCGGCATTGTCGCGGAAGCGCTGCATATGTTCGGTCTCACGGTGGGCCTGCAGCGCATCGTGGGATTCCCAGGCTTCTACCACGGTGATGGTGTCGGGGCGTGGGTCGTTGTCCTTGTCGGCGGCGCGCTCGGAGTCCAGGCACGGGTGGTAGGCGTGGCAGCCATCTTCCTCGCGCACGGTGGGCGCGACGGCGCAGAGTTCATTGAAGACATCCTGAACGTGACCTTCCTTGGCGGTAACGGTGGCGATTACCCAGATCATCCTGGCTCCTTGTGACGGTGTTGACCGCAGTTGTGGCAGGGATTCTCGTGATGAGATGTCCTGACTATGTGGAGTCGTTTCTGGCCACTGCAAGGGGCGGCGGCTGACTGCCGGCATGATCTCGCGTGATGCGCACACCAAAGCGCCGGACAGCAGGGCTGTCCGGCGCAGTTGTCACCAGGCAATGATCCGTGGATCAGGCCGGGAAGGCGATCGATCAGGACGGGAAGGCGAACTGGGCGCCTTCACGCAGACCGGCGGAAGGCCAGCGCTGGGTGATGGTCTTGCGGCGGGTATAGAAGCGCACCGCGTCCGGGCCGTAGGCGGACAGATCGCCGAACAGCGAGCGCTTCCAGCCACCGAAGCTGTGATAGGCGACCGGCACCGGCAGCGGCACATTGATGCCGACCATGCCGACCTGGATGTGATCACTGAAGTAGCGGGCGGCTTCGCCATCTCGGGTATAGATGCAGGTGCCATTGCCGTATTCGTGATCATTGATCAGCTGCATGGCGGCTTCCATCGAATCGGCGCGCACGACCAGCAGCACCGGGCCGAAGATCTCTTCCTGATAGCAGGTCATCTCCGGGGTGACACCATCGATCAGGGTGCCGCCGACGAAGAAGCCGTTCTCGCCGCCTTCGACCTGCGGATTGCGGCCATCGACCACCACCTTCGCGCCTTGCTGCTCGGCGCTGTCGATGTAGCCCACCACCTTGTCGCGATGCGCCGCGGTGATCAGCGGGCCGAAATCATTGCCCTTGTCGCTGTAGATACCGACCTTAAGGCCTTCCATCTGCTGCTTCATCTGCGCGATCAGCTTGTCGGCGGCGTCATCGCCCACGGCCACCGCGACGGACAGCGCCATGCAGCGCTCACCGGAGGAGCCGAAGGCGGCGCCATTCAGTGAGTTGGCCACGTATTCCATGTCGGCGTCCGGCATCACGATGGCGTGGTTCTTGGCGCCACCGAGGGCCTGACAGCGCTTGCCGTTGGCGGCGGCGCGGCTGTAGATGTACTCGGCGATCGGCGTGGAGCCCACGAAGCTGACCGCCTGGATGCGCGGGTCATCCAGCAGCGTATCGACGGCTTCCTTGTCGCCATTGACGACATTCATGACGCCGGCCGGCAGGCCAGCCTCCATCAGCAGCTCGGCGATGAACAGCGTGGAGGTCGGGTCGCGCTCGGAGGGCTTGAGGACGAAGGTGTTGCCGCAGGCGATCGCCATCGGGTACATCCACAGCGGCACCATGGCCGGGAAGTTGAACGGCGTGATGCCGGCAACGACGCCCAGTGGCTGGAATTCGCTCCAGGAGTCGATGCCCGGACCGGTATTGCGGCTGTGCTCACCCTTGAGCAATTCCGGAGCGCTGCAGGCATATTCGACATTCTCGATGCCGCGCTGGAGTTCCCCCAGCGCATCGTGACAGATCTTGCCGTGTTCCTGGCCGATCAGGCGGGCGATCTCTTCGGCGTGCTCTTCCAGCAGCTGCTTGAAGCGGAACATCACTCGGGCGCGCTTGATCGGCGGCGTGTTGCGCCATTCCGGGAAGGCGGCGGCGGCGGCCGCGATGGCTTCCTCGACGGTCGCCTTGCTGGCCAGGCGCACCTGACCGCCGACCTCACCGGTGGAGGGATTGAAGATGTCCTGGGTACGGCCTTCGCTGTGATCGAGGTTGCCGTTGATGAGGTGACCGAGCGTTTTCATTGTTGTGGGCTCCATGAAATGACTTGCAAGAAAAAGGGCAGTGATGGGGCTGGCGTCGATCGCCAGTCCGAACGTGATTGTCAGTCCTGAATGTGATTGTCAGTCTTAAGCGTCGATCATCAGTCCTGTGCGGCGAAGGCATCGCCCAGGGCATTGATCAGACGGTCCAGTTCATCGTGCTCGGTGATGAACGGCAGACCCAGCTGGATGGTGTCGCCGCCGTAACGCACATAGAAACCGGCCTTCCAGCAATGCATGGCGATCTCGTAGGGACGCCGCGCCGGTTCGCCGGGATAGGCCTCGACCTGCAGAGCACCGGCCAGGCCGTAGTTGCGGATGTCACTGATATAGCGAGTGCCCTTGAGCTCGTGCAGCTTCTTCTCGAACACCGGGCTCAGTTCACGGACACGGGGGATGAGCTGGTCATTCTCGAGCACGTCGAGGGCCGCCAGTGCCGCGGCACATGCCACCGGGTGACCGGAGTAGGTGTAGCCGTGGGGAATCTCCATCATGTAATCGGCGCCGCCGTTGTCCATGAAGGTCTGGTAGATATCGCCCTTGACGACCACGGCACCCATCGGCACCGCGCCATTGGTAAGCTGCTTGGCGACATTGAGGATGTCCGGTGTGACACCGAATTCCTCGGCGCCGCTCATGGCGCCCATGCGCCCGAAGCCGGTGATGACCTCATCGAAGATCAACAGGATATCGTGCTGGTCACACAGCTCGCGCAGTCGCTTGAGATAGCCCACAGGTGGCGGCAGCACGCCGGCGGAGCCTGCCATCGGCTCGACGATGACGGCCGCGATGTTGGAGGCATCATGCAGCGCGATCAGCTCCAGCAGCTCATCGGCGCGCTCGGCACCGGTCTGGGGCATGCCGGGGGTGAAGACATTTTCCTTGAGCAGGGTATGCGGCAGATGGTCGGCATCGACCCCCTGGCCATAGAGCGTGCGGTTGGCGCCGATGCCGCCGACGCTGAAGCCCCCGAAGTTGACGCCGTGATAGCCCTTGCTGCGACCGATCAGCTTGGTCTTGGTCGGCTTGCCTTTCTTGCGCCAGTAGGCGCGCGCGATCTTCAGTGAGGTATCGGCGCTTTCGGAACCTGAGCCGGTGAAGAAGACGTGATCCAGCCCCTCGGGCATCAGTCCCGTGATGCGATGTGCCAGCTCGAAGGCCTTGGGGTGGCCGTACTGGAAGGATGGCGCGTAATCCAGCTCGCGCAGCTGTGCGCTGACCGCTTCGGCGATCTCCGGGCGGCAATGGCCGGCACCGCAGGTCCAGAGACCCGACAGGCCATCGAAGATCTGGCGTCCCCGGGAATCCGTGAAGTAGGCACCCTGCGCCTTGGTGATGATGCGTGGGTCCTGCTTGAACTGCCGATTGGCCGTGTAGGGCATCCAGTAGGCGTCAAGTTGTTCCTTGCTCAATCCTGCCTGGGCGGAAGGGGATGTGTCGAAGGCGGTCATGATGTCTCCCGAAGAGTGCTGTTGTTGTTGGATCTCGGCTCCTGTCTGGCTAGATTAGAAAGCCCTTTTGATAAGATAAATGCCGTTGTCTTTATCTTCAGGAAAGCATTTACTTAACTTTCCATGTCGTGGAACTCAGGAGGGCAGACCATGCGCAAGGACGGCATGAGAGGACAGCTTGGCGATGCCGATCTGCGCTTGCTGCGCATCTTTCGCAAGGTGGTGGAGTGCGGCGGCTTCTCGGCGGCCGAGATCGAGCTCAACATCAGTCGCTCCGCCATCAGCATGGCGATGAGTGACCTGGAGACGCGGCTGGGCCTCAAGCTCTGCCAGCGGGGTCGCAGTGGTTTCGCGCTCACCAATGAGGGAAGAGACGTCCATGAAGCCGCGATGCAGATGCTGGCAGCGGCGGAAGGCTTTCGCACGCGCATCAACGGACTGCACGCCTGGCTCAAGGGCGAGCTGAACATCGGCATCACCGACAACCTGGTCACCATGCCGGAGATGCACATCACTCACGCCCTGAGCGCGCTCAAGAAGCACGGCCCGGAAGTGAAGATCAACATCCGCATGATCCCGCCCAATGAGATCGAGCGCGCCGTACTGGATGGGCGATTGCATACCGGCGTGATCCCGACGCTCAAGACGCTGCCGGGACTCGAGTATCGCTCGCTCTACGAGGAAACCTCCTGCCTTTACTGCGCGCGGGGCCATGTGCTGTTTCGCGAGCCCCGGGAAGGCGACACTCGCGCGCGCGGACGCCCGGTGGGGCAGGAGGAAATACGCCAGCATGATGCCGTGCTGCCTGCCTACGCGCAGACACCCACGATCAAGGCGCTGCATGAGCCACTCAGGGCATCCGCCTCGGCGACCGACCGCGAGGGCATCGCCTTTCTGGTGCTCTCCGGGCGTTATCTCGGCTATCTGCCCACCCACTATGCCGAGCGCTGGGTGCGCGATGGCCAGATGCAGGCGCTCAGCCCGGTGGCCAACTCCTATGTCACCTATTACAGCGCCATCACGCGCAAGAGCCGCGCGCCCAACCTGGTGCTGGAGCGTTATCTGACCGAGCTGGACGCCCTGCGCCAGGCGACACCGACACGGAAAGCGCCATCTACCCAGGAGGGCCGGTCATGAACAAGTCCAAGCGTGCCGGGGTCAGGGAAGTCGCCCAGCTGGCGGGGGTGTCGGTCGCGACGGTCTCACGGGTTTTGAACAATCCGGAAAAGGTGGTGAAGAAGACGGCTGACAAGGTGCTGGCGGCGGCCGAAGCGCTCGATTTCCTGCCCAACAATGCCGCGCGTGTGCTGTCCCAGCATCAGTCGCGCACTCTGGGGATCGTGATCCCGACCTTCGAGAATCAGATCTACGCCAAGTTCATCGATGCATTGGAGGGCGCGCTGGCGCGGGCGCACTACAGCCTGATGGTGACGACCACCCAGAAGGGACGGGTGACGGAATACGACAAGGTACGCGAGCTGGTCAACATGGGGGTGGATGCCGTGATCCTGCCCGGCGGCAGTCATGCCGCCGAGACACTGGACTACCTGACGCGTTTTTCGGTGCCGGTAGTCTTCAACAGCATCTATCTGCCGGACTCGCCGTTGATCACGGTGGGCTATGACAACTACGGTCTTGCCAAGGCGCTGGCGGAGTATCTGATGTCCCTGGGCCATCAACGTATCGTCATCCTCTCCGAGCCGCTGGCGCACAACGACCGTGCGCGCCTGCGCTATGACGGGGCAGTTGCCGCGCTGCAGGCGCTTGAGAGTGCCAGCGCCGACCGCGAGCTGGATCAGTTCGTCGATGTCACCACCGCGGGGGCAAGTGTCGCGATAGGCAAGCTTCAGTGTGAGCTGGGGTGCGCGCTCGATGGCGAAGGGCAAGGCGGCCTGCGGGATGGCATTACCGCCGTGATGTGCCTCAATGATGTGCTGGCCAGTGGTGCCATGCTCGCATTGCAGCGGCGAGGAATCCGTGTGCCGCAACAGGTCTCGGTGGTGGGATTCGATGACCTAGAAATGGCGGAGTTTCTCAATCCCCCGCTGACGACCGTAGACCTGCCGGTGGAGGAGATGGGCGAGGTGATCGCCCAGTCGCTGATCCGCCATCTCGAGGACGACGCGCCCTTGGCTTCACGCTTGCTGGACGCATCGCTGGTGATTCGCGGCAGTGCAGGCCTGGCACCCAGCCAGGACTGAGTCCCGATTCAAGGCATCTGTTTCAGGGCGCCCTGTCGTCGACCCAGCCCGGGCCATAGATCGGCTGCAACCAGGCGCGGTGCAGGGAGTTGTCCAGCGACTCAGCCTGAAAGCGCACGTACTTCCAGTCACCGTCCAGTTCCAGCTCCCACTCTGCTGCAGCGGTGGGGGCCGTGATCTCGATCAGCTGCGGCGTGTCTGGCTCGCTCGGGCCTGCGGAGTCCATGTCTCGCTGAATCATTGCCTTCCATTTCACCTTGCCAAGTGCGCTGACGCGGAAGGTGTAGCGACCCTCCTGTTCAGACATGTCCAGTGGCGTATCGGCCAACATCACCCCGGTGCTGGCATAGAAGCGGTTGCGCTTCACGTTGCGCAGGATATCCACTTCGGTGAGGGCGGCCTCCACCATGATGAAGCCGAGCGGGGCATAGTTCTCGTAGATGTACTGCTCACGATAGAACTCGTCATTGCCGGCAAAGCCGGCACAACGCACCCCCTCGCAGAGCAGATCATCCCAGCAGGGCTCTGCCATGTGCGGCGCGTAGGGCCTGGCCCCCATGTGTTCTTCCAGGATGGAAAGGCCGTTATAGACCTCCATGCCCATGATGTTCATCTCCGCGAGGCGCGCACACGGGTTTAGAAGCGTCTTCTTGATCTGTGTCCATTCGCCGCCTCCGCGCGGGCGGGTGGTCTCGAAGAAGTTGGGATGGGCGCAGATCGACAGGCCGCCGACCTTGCCCATGCTCAGCACATGCAGATATTTCGAATGCTCGCCGGCGAAATAGCCGTCGAGATAGCCGCCATCGTCGATGGTGTCGTTCTGGATCTCGCGTCCCGGAATCACCACGAAGTCATCACGCTGCTCGCCACGTGAGAACAGCTCGATGTTGTTGAGGTAGGGGTGAACCGACGTGCACACGAAATCGAAGTTGAAGGGGGCGGCCTGTGAGCGCCGGATCACTTCGTCATGATCCTCGCCATGAATCCGGTCCATCGAAATACTCTCATCGAGCGCTTCGCAGGTATGCACATGGATATTGCCCTTGAGCCATCGCGTGCCGGGCTGAGGCTCTGACTCGCCCAGCGGGGCGTAGGGATTATGGACACGATGGGTAGCTGGCATGGCGGCGCTGCGGGAAGTTGGTACTGCTCGGGTCATGTGAGTCGTCCTTGTCATGACGGCGTGCCAGAGAGAGCCCTGCTGATCAGTCAGCGGGTGAAGAAATCACAAGCAAGCGGCAAGCCAGGCACCAGGGGGCGGTAAAATGGCTCGTGGCAGCGACAAGCCCCGAGCCATTTCCTGGCCTCTCGGTCCTGGTGATCCGACGTCGCTCAGCCAACCTTCGAGGCCAATGCGATATCCGGCTTGGCGGTGTCCGGAAGAGCGCTTGCGGCGTGTGACTCAGCACCATCCCAGTAATAGGCCGCGACATCCTCGCTGGGGCTATGGCGGGTCAGCTTGCTGACGACCACCAGCACGACCAGTGAAGTCAGGAAGCCCGGGTAGGCGGGGTCGATGCCAGTCGACAGCAGTGGCCAGAGGGCGGTGACACTCAGTGCGCTCGCCATGCTGCTGATGCAGCCGCGGGACGTCGCATGCTTCCAGAACATCACCGCGAAGAACGGGAAGATCAGCGTGGTGGCCGAGATGCGCAGCGCCCACTGGTAGGCCGAGATGATGTCGGTCATCAGGAAGGTGACGCCCAGTCCCAGCACGCTGATGATGACGACACTCAAGCGTGCCGAGGCCATCTTCTGCTTCTCGTTGGCCTGACGATTGATGAAGTTGCCGTAGATATCATGCGCCAGATTGGAGCTGCCCTGCAGGATGTAGGAATCCGCCGAGGTCATCAGGGCGGCCAGCAGACCGACGATGACCAGCCCGCCGATGGCCGGATGCAGCAACTGCATGGTGACGTAGGAGAAGACGTGGTCGGCCGAGGTATCCAACGGCACGAATTGACGTGCCAGTACGCCGATGCAGTAGGGCAGGAAGGAAATCAGCATTACGATGGAGAAGCCTGATACGCCGGCCTTGATGGCCACGTCTTCGCTCTCGGAGGCGAAGATGCGTTGCCAGGTGCACTGCCAGACGAGGTAGAACGGCGCCACCGTCAGCGCGAAGGTCACCACCTCCATCGTCTTGCCCTCGGGCAGCGGGGCGAGGAACTCGATCGGCGTATTGAGCAGGGCGTGTTCCAGCCCTCCGGCATAACTCAGGGCAGTGAAGCCCAGCACCATGATGCCGGCGATCAGCAGGATACTCTGCAGGGCATCGGTGACGATGGCCGCTTCAAGGCCGCCCAGAATGGTGAAGCCGAGAATCAGCGCAAAGGACACGAAGATGGCGGTATTGAACTCCAGCCCCAGCACCACGGTGAGGATGGTGCTCATGCCGATGATCTGGATCGCGGTGGCAGGCACCGAGTAGACGAAGGCCGAGAAGAACGAGGGAAACAGACTGGCTTTGCGGCCGAAGCGGCGCCCGAACAGGTCCGCCAGGGTATAGAGCTTCTTGCGACGCAGCGGGCGGCTGAAGAAGATGACCAGCATCAGGCTCGCGATGATGCCGGGCAGGGCAAACATGAAGTAGCCGGAGAGCCCCTTGGAAAAGCCCATCCCCATCCAGCCGATGAAGGCTGCCGCGCCACACCAGGTGCTGATGGTGGTGCCGGTGATCTTCCAGTAGCCCATGTTCCAGCCGGCAATCAGATAGCTGTCAGAGGTCTTCACCTTGCGGAAGTAGTAGTAGCCGATCGCGAACATGATCACGAAATAGCCAATGATATAGGAGTAGTACCAAGCCATTGTCGAGTCTCCGTTTATTGTTGATTGTTCTATGAAGGTCATGCATGGAGCAGGGCGTACGTGGCGTAGCAGGGACTGAAGCGACCCTCTGATTGTCGGGGGTGGCGCAGTGGGGCAGGTAGCGGACATGACCGGGGCAACCATGTCTTGTCCTCGAATGTAACCCGTTACATCGACTCAATCTAGCCGAGAAAAAGGCACTGTCAAAAACAAATTTCACCGGCGGACGAAAGTCTCATGCCGGCGCGATGGCAAGATTCTCGTGGGGAGGGGAGTCATGCAAGAGGCGTCATCCTCATGCCTCGGCGTGCAGAAAACAGGTGCCGTAGCTGGAGTAAACGACGACAACTCTGCCGCCATTCAGGCGATACGACTGCCAGAGGAATGAAGGGCTATACAGGTCGCGTCTCGCAACGCTGTCATGGCAGGCGATTTTTTCTTCGGCCTGCAGGGCATGGCAGGGCATGAAATCGGGGCGTGCTCAGTCAGGAATGTGGGCGAGCTCAGTCAGGAAGGCGTACGGAATCACGGGGTCATCTGAAAGACGCACTGTGTCTTGGCTAGCGTAAAGCCGCAGGCGGCATAGAATCTCCTGGCGACATCGCGCGCCTCATGGGTGCGAACCCGCAGGGTCAGCGCCTCGTCGGTTGCCCAGGCAATGGCCTGCCTGGCCAATGCCCGCCCTGCGCCTTGTCGTTGCGCCTCTTGTGCGACGGACAGGCCCAGTATCTCGATGAAATCGGCTGAAGCGACACGAAAGACATGCTGGGCATGCAGCCAGCCAATCACTTCGCCCGCCTGTTCCGCCACCCAGATGCGGTCATGGCGTGACGCCAACAGGTGCTCCAGTCGCTGCAGGATCAACGCATCATCGTCGTGGGGCAGATAGCCCAATGCGGACGCAACGCGTGAAATTCCCAGGGCATCCTTGGGTGTGGCAAGGCGAATCTTCATTGATGTTGTCCAGTCTCCATGACGATGATGATGGATGTTCGAGGGTCTCATTCGTCAGAGAGGCTCATTCATCGTCGTAGTGAATGATCGACAGCAGCTGAATCGGTACCTCGTTCAATTTCTCGGGACCATGCGGCACACCGGCATCGAAGGCCAGGCTGTCACCGGGTCCCATGTCATAGAACTTGTCACCATGACGGTAGGTGAGGTTGCCGGAAAGCAGGTAGATGAATTCATGCCCGGCATGACAGAAGTTGGGGAAGACTTCGCTGGCGTCATCCATGGTGATCAGGAAGGGTTCGTAGCGCTTCTTGGGGCCTTGTTTGTAGCTCAACAGTTGATAGGCATGGCCGACTTCCGTGCCGGTGCGCACCACCTGCATGCCTTGCCCGGCCTTGATGTGCTGGGCACCACGCCCATTGACATCGTAATCGCTGAACAGCTTCGAGATCGGCAGGCTCAAGGCATTGCACAGCTTGTTGAGGGTATCGAGGCTGGTGGACACCTGGGCGTTCTCCACCTTGCTGATCATGCCCTGGCTGACACCGGCGATACGCGAGACGTCGGAAATCTTGTAGCCCTGCGAGACTCGCTGCTGCTTGAGCGCGCGCGCGATGTGCTGCTCGAGTCCCAGGCGTGTCTCGTCGGCTGCCGCCGTGATGGTGTCTTTCCTCTCTGACTGCGCAGCGGGGTCGGTCGCTAGTTCACGGGGCAGAGTGTCGGAGCTGTCCTGTTCCGACTTCTCGGAGGGAGCGGGGGATTTTCGCGGCATGATGACTCCTGTAGCGGAGAGGGTGGCAATGGGAAGGGGATGGCCGGCGAGGACGCGGCATGCCCTTGTGAGGCATGCGGCGCATCGGCTCGCGAGCGGGGTATGGCGTGACATTACCAACTTTGCCGTCAACCCTCATCCTTGATGTCTGCCAAGGGGGCGGGAGTACCTTTCGAGAGTCCTTCTCAATCACCTGGCCTGGGTGTGAGGCAAGAGGCCTCCTCGACGTCACGTCGAGGAGGCCTCTTGCGTCTTGCGTTCGCAATGCGTCCTGCCACTTCACCCGGTTGTCACTGCAGGTCTTGCAGTGCCCGACATGGTGGGTGTGCTCAGCCGCGCGCCAGTCGCTTGGCCTTTTCCGGATCATCGAAGGGCAGGGAATGGCTGATGGCCGAGAGGCTGGTCTCTCCGTCAGTGCCGGTCTTGAGGGTCAGCGGAGTGCCATGCTCGGCATAGCCGGGTTCGAGACGTGCCAGCGCCATGGAGCGATCGCTCAGGCGCGAGTACATGCCTTGGGTGATGACACCGACACACTTGCCGTCGGCGTAGATCTTGTCACCGATCTGGGCGACGTCTTTCGAGTCCAACAGCACGCCATAGACCTTGACGCGCTCCTTGCCCTGCAGCGCGAGGTGTTCGCTGGCGCCACGGAATTCGCTCTTGCCCGGGGAGACGGTGAAGTCCAGGCCCAGCTCCCACAGGGTGTCGCCCACCGGCTGGTCGGGATACGGGTAGGTTTCGGAATTGTCCGCCGGGTAGAACAGCAGGTGGCTCTCGACCCGCAGCCAGTCAAGGGTGCCGAAGCTGCACGGCTTGATGCCCATGTCGGCGCCATCTTCGAGAATCTGTTCCCACAGAGAGGGAGCGTCCTTGGCCTTGCAGAAGATCTCGTAGCCACGCTCGCCGGTGTAGCCGGTGCGCGAGATCATCACGTGGTAGCCGAACAGCTGGGTCTGCAGATGGTGGAAGTAACGCAGCTCACGGATGCCCGGCACATGACGCTCCAGAAAATCCACCGCGACCGGCCCCTGCAGTGACATGTCATGCATGTCGTCATCGAAGGTCAGGCTGACGGCGCGTCCCAGGGCACTCTTGGCCAGCATTTCATTCGCGGTGCCCGTGCCGTGCACCACGAGGTAGGAGTTCGGCGCCAGGCAATAGACGATGCAGTCGTCGACGAACTTGCCGGCCTCATTCAAGACGCTGGCATACACCGATTTGCCCGGATACAGCTTGGACATGTCCCGCGTGGTGACGTAATCCAGCACGGCCTGGGCGTGCGGGCCATTGCAGTGGATCTTCTTGAGTCCCGAGACATCCATCAGACCGGCGCGGGTGCGGATGGTCTCGTGGTCATCGGCCGTGTCCGAGACGGCGTAATTCCAGGCAGTGCCCATGCCATTCCAGTCTTCCAGCTCCGCGCCCAGCTTGCGGTGTTGTTCGGCCAATGCCGAGATGCGCCATGAATTCGCCATGCGTCCCTTTCTCCTGTGAGTCGTGCTGCCTAGCGTAAGTGGGTGGTGCCGTAGTCCTGCTGGTGCTGGCGGAGATGGCGCGCAAGACGCGCATTCGCCGCAGGAGGTGTTGTTGTTCTGTTGCCTCTTCAGGCGCTTCACAAGGGCTTGTGCCTGCTGCTTGCCTTGCCTGATCGCATGAGTGTCGATTCTTGAAAGGAAATAAACATTCCTCATGGTTAAGCAAGGGGCTTGCCAATTCCGTCAAAGGCCATGGCCACGGCAGCCCTTGAACGAGTCAGGCGCCGATTGGCAGCACGAATTCGGGCGTGAATATTAGCGTTTTGCGTCATGCTGGTGCGAAGAGAGGGCTTTGGGCACCGAAATGATGCCTATTTCGAGAAACGAGCAGGAATTCACTCAGGATCACTTGGCATTTCCTGTGGGGTAAAACGAGCTTGGAAAATAAATTTCCAAGCAAAACAGGAAGTTGATGAAAAGTTCTGGGCAGCAGCTGGCGAAATGGCATGCTGCATGCTTTTCTTTGGGGGAAATAAAGTTGACCAGCAGGAATCACAAAAACTCGTTTCATCCGCTATCTTGACGTGGCGAGTCACCACAAGGGGTCAGGTTTCCCGGGGTGGCAGACAGTGTCGAGGGAGATGGAACCCGGTCCGCTCTCAGAGGAAACCCAGATGTCACCCGAAAACGCGCAACAGTTCATCAAGGATCACGACATTCGCTATCTGCTGGCGCAGTTCGTGGATATTCACGGCGCCGCCAAGACCAAGTCCGTGCCGGCCAATTGCCTGATGGATGTGGTCGAGAAGGGCGCCGGCTTTGCCGGCTTCGCCGTCAGTGGTCTCGGCATGTCGCCGGAGGGGCCGGACTTCATGGCGCGGGGTGATCTGAGCTCGTTGTCGCTGGTGCCGTGGCAGCCGGGTTATGCGCGCATGGCCTGTGATGGCTACGTCAATGGGCAACCGTTCGCCAACGACAGCCGCGTGGTGCTGCTCAAGCAGCTGGAGCGCCTGAAGGAGAAGGGCTGGACGCTCAATAGCGGGCTGGAGCCGGAATTCTCGCTGTTCCGCCGGGGGGAAGCGGGTGAGCTGTTGCCGGTGGACGAGAGCGATACCCTCGCCAAGCCCTGCTACGACTACAAGGGCCTGTCGCGTTCGCGTGAATTCCTCGAACGTCTGGTCGAATCGCTGCAGGCGGTGGACTTCGACGTCTACCAGATCGATCACGAGGACGCCAACGGCCAGTTCGAGATCAACTACACCTACAGCGATGCGCTGACCTCGGCAGACCGCTTCACCTTCGTGCGCATGGCCGCCGGCGAGATCGCCAATGACCTGGGCATGGTGTGCTCCTTCATGCCCAAGCCGCTGGCGGACCGCCCGGGCAATGGCATGCACTTCCACCTGTCCGTATGTGATGACACCGGACGCAACCTGTTCGGCGATGATTCCGACGCCCAGGGCATGGGCCTGTCGTCGCTGGCGTACCACTTCCTCGGTGGTCTGCTGGCGCATGCCCCGGCGCTGTGTGCCTTTGCCGCGCCGACCGTCAATTCCTACAAGCGTCTGGTCGGGGGTGGCAGCACCAGCGGCGCGACCTGGGCGCCGGTCTTCATCGCCTACGGGGACAACAACCGCTCGGCCATGGTGCGTGTGCCTTACGGTCGCCTCGAGTTCCGCCTGCCGGACGCCGGCTGCAACCCCTATCTCGTGCACGCCGCCATCATCGCGGCGGGGCTGGATGGCGTGGCGCGCAAGTTGGACCCGGGCACGCCCCACAACATCAATCTCTACTCGCTGACCCCGAGCGAGTGTGCCGAGAAGGGCATCGAGACGCTGCCGCAGAATCTGGCCCTGGCCATCGATGCGCTCGAGGCGGACAGCATTCTGCGCGAGAGCCTGGGCGAGGGAATCTGCGCCGAGTTCATGCGCCTCAAGCGCGAGGAATGGCTGGATTACAACGCACAGGTCAGTGCCTGGGAAGTCCAGCGCTACGCCGAATTCTTCTGATCTCATCCGGCGGCGCTCGCGGATCTCGCGGGTCATGCCAGACGAGGGTCGCCACTGTCACCACCACGTTCAAGACATCAGGCAGGAGACGCCTCCTGCCCGTGAGAGGACATCACCATGTGTGGAATCGTAGGGCTTTATCTCAAGAACCCGGCGCTGGAATCGCGCCTGGGGGAGCTGTTCGAGCCGATGTTGATCGCGATGACCGATCGCGGCCCGGACAGCGCCGGCTTCGCCATCTATGGCGACGAATTTGACGCTGGCATCAAACTGACGCTGCAAAGCGATGGTGCCGATGAGGATTGGGAGGCGATCGCCAAGGGCCTGGGCGAGCAGGTCGGCACGGTGGCGGACTGGTTCAGCAATGCCAGTGTCGCGGTATTCAAGATCGCCGGAGAAGAAAGTGCCGTGCGCGGCTGGCTTGCCGACAGCGCCCCGCAGATTCGCGTGCTGAGCGTGGGGCAGAGCATCGAGATCCTCAAGGCGGTGGGCCTGCCGGCCCATATCGCCAGCCTCTATGGCCTCAAGGGCATGCAGGGCAGCCACATCATCGGCCATACCCGCATGGCGACCGAAAGCGCCGTGACCCTGCAGGGCAGCCACCCGTTCTCCACCGGGCGTGACCTGTGCCTGGTCCACAACGGCTCGCTGTCCAACCACAACTGGCTGCGCACCAAGCTCAAGCGTGAAGGCATCAGCTTCGAGACCGACAACGATTCCGAAGTCGCCGCCGGCTACCTGACCTGGCGTCTGGAGCAGGGCGACAGTCTGGAAGCCGCAATCACCGGCGCCCTGAAGGACCTTGATGGCTTCTTCACCTTCACCATTGGCACGCGTGATGGCTTCGCCGTGGTACGTGATCCGATCGCCTGCAAGCCTGCCGTGATCGCCGAGACCGATGACTACGTGGCCATGGCCTCGGAATACCGCGCCCTGGCCAGTCTGCCGGGCATCAAGGATGCCCGCGTGTGGGAGCCGGAACCCGGCCGCCTGTATCTGTGGGAAAAAGACACCGCCCGTTCGGAGGCCGCGTAATGATGAAGACTCACGATCTGGCCGTTGATGGGCTGCGCGAATTGAACCAGGCCCTGCACGATGCCGATACCCTGAAGGACGCGCGCGAGTGGCGAGTGGTCAACTCCGACGGCGCCCACAACATCGCCTGCGGTATCAATGATGACATCAGTGTCGATATCGATGGCCACGCGGGCTACTACTGCGCGGGCATGAATCAGAAGGCCAGCATCACCATCCACGGCAATACCGGGGTGGGGGTGGCGGAAAACATGATGTCCGGCTGCGTGCGGGTCAAGGGCGATGCTTCCCAGTCCGCGGGCGCGACCGCCCACGGCGGCCTGCTGATCATCGAAGGCAACGCCTCGGCGCGCTGCGGCATCTCGATGAAGGGCGTCGATATCGTCGTCAAGGGCAACATCGGGGCCATGAGTGCCTTCATGGGCCAGGCGGGACGCATGGTGGTCTGCGGCGACGCCGGTGAAGGCCTCGGCGATTCGCTCTATGAAGCGCGACTCTACGTGAAGGGCACGGTCGCATCGCTGGGCGCGGACTGCATCGCCAAGGACATGCGTGCCGAGCACCTGGAAGAACTGGCGGAGTTGCTGGCGAGTGCCGGAATCGATGAAGACCCGGCCAGCTTCACGCGTTATGGATCTGCGCGTCAGCTCTATCACTTCAAGGTCGACAACGCCTCAGCCTACTGATCAGGATGCCCAACATGACTGACGAAACTCAAACACAGCCTTACAACCCGGCACTGCGGGAATCCGCCACCTTCGGCCGCGATGTCATTCACGAGATCCAGCGCGCGGCGGAGACGGGAATCTACGATATCCGTGGCTGGGGCGCCAAGCGCAAGGTGCCGCATTTCGACGACCTGCTGTTCCTCGGCGCCAGCATGTCGCGCTACCCGCTGGAAGGCTATCGCGAGAAGTGCGAGACCGAAGTCGTGCTCGGCACGCGTCATGCCAAGAAGCCGGTGGTCATCAGCACGCCGGTCACCATCGCCGGCATGAGCTTCGGGGCCCTGTCCGCCCAGGCCAAGGAAGCCCTGGGGCGTGGCGCCTCGGAAATCGGCACCTCCACCACTACCGGCGATGGCGGTATGACCCCGGAAGAGCGCGGCCAGTCCTCGCGCCTTGTCTATCAGTACCTGCCGTCGCGCTACGGCATGAACCCGGACGACCTGCGCAAGGCCGATGCGATTGAAGTCGTGCTCGGGCAGGGCGCCAAGCCCGGCGGTGGCGGCATGCTGCTGGGGCAGAAGATTTCCGAGCGGGTCGCGGGCATGCGTACGCTGCCACAGGGCATCGACCAGCGCAGCGCCTGTCGCCACCCGGATTGGACCGGCCCGGATGACCTGGCGATCAAGATTGCCGAGCTGCGCGAGATCACCGACTGGCAGGTGCCGATCTACGTCAAGATCGGCGCGACCCGCACCTACTACGACGTCAAGCTGGCGGTGAAGGCGGGCGCGGATGTCATCGTGCTGGATGGCATGCAGGGCGGCACCGCCGCCACCCAGGATGTCTTCATCGAGCATGTCGGCATTCCGACCATGGCCGCCATCCCCCAGGCCACTCAGGCACTGCAGGAAATGGGCCTGCATCGTGAAGTGCAGCTGATCGTCTCCGGCGGGATTCGCAACGGCGCCGATGTCGCCAAGGCGATCGCGCTGGGTGCCGACGCCGTGGCCATCGGTACCGCCGCCTTGATCGCGCTGGGCGACAACCATCCGCGTTACGCCGAGGAGTATCAGAAGCTGGGGTCCGCCGCCGGTTTCTATGACGATTTCCAGGATGGCAAGTGTCCGGCCGGTATCTCCACCCAGGACCCGGAGCTGAGCCAGCGACTGGACCCGGTCGCGGCCGGCAAGCGTCTGGCCAACTACCTGCGCGTGCTGACGCTGGAAGCCCAGACCCTGGCACGTGCCTGTGGCAAGTCACACCTGCATCATCTGGAGCCGGAAGATCTGGTCGCCCTGAATGTGGAAGCCGCGGCCATGGCCCGGGTGCCGTTGGCGGGCACCAACTGGGTGCCGGGCCAGGGCGGTTACTGATGGCACGATCTCTATCGTGCGTGTGCCATTGCGCATGAGAGCGATCGTGCATGGCTGCCATTGCGCATGATTGTCATGGCAAAGCTGCGAAGCCTTTTGTCAGCAAGATCGCCGCAATGTTGTCCAGGCAAAATGTCGCAATGACAAGAACTCTGCTCCGGTTGATGTAGAAAAATATGACCTGACGATATTGAGTTATCAAAGCGCCTCACCCTTCGGTGAGGCGCTTTCTTTGGTGGTGAGTACAATCAAGGAAAAAGGCCAATATCATGCAAGCGAAAGTGCATCAGAATGCTGACGGTGGAGAAGCGCGTAGTGTCGTGTCGATTGTGAGATCGTGATTCTCCCAAGATAAAGTTTTTCCATTCTTTCAGCATCTTGAAGACATTAAATGAGAAATATGTCAGGCGTAGCGATTGGCTTATGAGGTGAGGTTGGGTCAGGGCAATAATGGTGAATGCAAGCCGATATTCATGAGCTTTGTGTTCTGTTTTGGTGCGTGAATACCTCTATTGATTGTTCATATGTGAAATGGGGTTTTCAGACGATTTTGCCGGGCATGCGGGGTAATGATTTTGCCATCAATGGCACGAAATATGCTCAAGAAATTGAGTGGTAGTCGGATGCACGTCATCGTCAAGACGGCGGCATTACAACAAGGACAATTTCTCAGAGCAGGGTCGTGTCATGAAAAGCCCGCAATCATCCTCTGTCACTGCCGGGATTCGAAGTCGGCAACACTATCCACGCATCGAGGCGCTGCCCGATGCCCAACGGTATCTGGTGGCATGCCAGTCTCCCGAGAGCCTGCCAGGCACTGGAGAGGCGGCGGGCAACGCCCGTCAGCAACTGCAGATGCATTGTCAGCTGATCAGTACGCTGCTGGGGCAGCTCGGTAGCCGCGAGGTGGGAGGCGCCGTGCAATCCGCTCCGGCAACAGAGGCGTTGCCCACGGGGCCCGCCGACAGCGCCCGCCTGCATCGCTGGTACGACGTCGATGACCGCCCGAAGGCCTGCGACGCACTGGTCGGCGCCATCAGCGAGATCGGTGTCGCGGGGTGTCTGGTCATCATCGGCAGTGAGCATTTCGTGTGGCAGGTCGCCAATCTGGCTCAGCAGCAGGGACTGTTGCTGGATGACATGGTGATGCTGCCGGTGGCTGCCCTGGGGCGGCATGTGTTCTGCGTGCACTGCCAGCAGGTCAGTGAGCACGTCATTCACTCGCCGTCAGCCTGTGATGGCTGCGGCCTGATGCTGGAAGTGCGTGATCATTTTTCCAAGCGTCTCGGCGCCTACATGGGCGTGCGAATCGATGCGGAAGCGCCGGGAGAGATTCCCCCACAGGAGGAGGTGGCACCATGTCTCGCTTCATGAAGGCGCGGGTCGCCGCGGTCGATCAGCTCAGCAGCAGCGTGCGCCGTCTCACTCTGGTGCCTGCCGATGAGGCCTCACCCTTCACGCCGTTCTCGCCGGGCAGTCATGTGGTGCTGGGCATTCCAGGAGAAGGGCGGGTGTGTCGCAACGCCTATTCATTGATCAGCCCGCCGGATGATCCCTCGCAGTACTGCATCGCGGTGCGTCGTCAGCCGGTCTCGCGTGGGGGCTCCGAAGCCATCCATTCCCGCGTCAAGGTCGGGGACGAGCTGGAACTCAGCCCGCCGGCCAACCTCTTTCTGCCGCACTGGCAGGCGCGCCATCACCTGATGCTGGCAGGCGGCATCGGCATCACGCCGTTTCTCTCTTACCTGCCGGAGCTGGAGAGTCGTGGCGCCAGCTGGGAGCTGCACCTGCGCAGCCAGGACCTCGACGTCGCCCGCTTCCCGGAGGCCGCGCCCTATCTGGCGAGTGGCAACATCACCCAGCACCGTCTCGAGCGTCCGAATCTGAAGGCCTTGCTGGCGCGTCAGCCCGCCGGCACGCACGTCTATCTCTGTGGCCCGCAGGCCATGATCGATGCCGTGAAGGACGCGGCGTGCGAGCTGCACTGGAGTCTCGCGCGCATCCATCACGAGGTCTTTGCCGCCCCGGAGCCGGGGACTCCCTTCATGGCCGTGGCGCGTGGCAGCGGCGTGGAAGTGGCGGTCGGTGCCCAGGAATCCCTGCTGGAAGCACTGGAGCGCAGCGGTATCGAGGTGACGAGCCTGTGTCGCGGCGGGGTCTGCGGACAGTGTCGGGTCGAGATGCTGGAGGGAGAGGCGGAACACCGTGACGCCTTCCTCGATGAACAGGAGCGGGCCAGTCAGCGCTGCGTGATGCCCTGCGTTTCCCGGGCACGCAGCCAGCGGCTGGTGCTGGATCTCTGAAACCGTCTTTCGCGAGATGGACCCCCAAGGAGCAGGAACATGCAATTTTCCCCGCGAGATGACCAGGCGTTCCATGGTCAGTTCACCTTCAAGAATTCTGACTACGCCATCCAGCGTTTTCCCTTCCCGTTCCCGGAAGATGAGTACCGTTACTCGGTCAATATCGAGCCGCATGTCTTGCCGGGCAAGCCGGGCTCCATCACCGAGCACATGCTGGATATCGATGAGCACTACCTGAGCGAGATCGCCGAGCGTGAGCGGGTGCTGGCCAAGGACCCCAGACGCTGCCTGGTGATGCCACACATGCAGCCGGCAGCCTGGGACTTTCTCGAATTCGTGATGACGCACTACGCCCGGGACTATCCGCAGGCCTTCAGTTTCGAGCGCGACGGCGATGACTGCGTGTGGCGCAACCATCTGCTGGGGCTGGAGCAGGCCTTTTGCATGGGTGATGACACCAGCCTGCCACTGCCGCCACTGGACTATATCGGCCGTCAGATGCAGGGCGATATCGCGCTGCTCGACCAGCGCGACGGTGACCTCTTCATGGACGCCGGCATGATCACCTGTCCGGCGGACTGGTCACTGGCCTTCGATGCCGGCATGAGCTTCAAGCAGTGGCATGGTCCGGTGCCGCTGGCGCATGAGATGGGCGTGTTCGATCGCGCGCTCAAATACCTGTGCGCCATCCAGGTCGGCGGGCCGGTGCGACGCCTCAACTGGACCATGACCATCCATCCGCGCATGGACAGCTCCCCGGAGACCTATGCCGAGTGGGGCAGTGATCGCACCACCATCACCGCCGAAAACGCCGGTCGTGATGTGCATCTACGCGTCGAGCTGCAGACGCTGGTGCGCATGCCGCGCAGTCATGCGCTGTTCTTCGGTATCCGCACCTATCTGATCAGCCTCGAGGACCTGTGTACCAACCCGGTCTGGCAGACGCGTCTGCTGAAGGTGCTGCATACGCTGCCGCCGGAGCTGATCGACTACAAGGGACTGACGCGCTATCTGCCCAGCGTGCTCGAGTGGCTGGAAGCCCGCGAGGCAAGCGTTGCGGCCAAGGCCGAAGCGACAGCGCAGGCAGCGGTCTAGGCCACGCTCTCGGCAAGCTGCTTCTGGCAGACAGCTCCTGATAAAGAGATCTTGATAAAGAGCTCTCGGCCAACCGCTCTCGGCGCCGAGGGCGTGATAGGGAATGGATCGCAAGCCACTGACCACAGCGCTTGCGGATAACAACAAAGGGGAAACGCTGGTGAATATCGATGTGCTGCAACTCAGCTACGCGCTGGATACGTTCTACTTCCTGATGTGTACCGCGCTGGTCATGTTCATGGCCTGCGGCTTCGCGATGCTGGAATCCGGGCTGGTGCGCTCCAAGAATACCGTCGAGATCCTGACCAAGAATGCGCTGCTCTACGGCATCGCCTGTCTGGTGTTCCTAGTGGTGGGCTACAATGTGATGTATCCCGGTGACAACGCCATCAGCAGCGTGATTCCGGGGCTGTCGTTCATGCTCGGCGCTGACAATACCCTCAGCGACATCAGTGTTGGCGAAGGGGCGGCCTATTACTCCACCATGGCGGACTTCATCTTCCAGGCGGTGTTTGCCGCCGCGACCATGTCCATCGTCTCGGGGGCCGTGGCGGAACGCATGCGCCTGTGGCCGTTTCTGATCTTCGCGGTGGTGATGGTCGCGGTCATCTATCCGGTGGAAGGCTACTGGAAGTGGGGTGGCGGTTTCCTGGATGCGATGGGCTATCAGGACTTCGCAGGCTCGGTGGTCGTGCACATGGCGGGCGCGGCGGCGGCATTGGCGGCGGTGCTGCTGGTCGGTCCGCGCAAGGGGCGCTACGGCGTGGACGGCAAGGTACGTGCCATTCCGGGCGCCAATCTGCCGATCGCCATGCTGGGCATGTTCATCCTGTGGATGGGCTGGTTCGGCTTCAATGGCGGCTCGATGCTCAAGATCGCCAGTCTCGATGATGCCAACAGCGTGGCGCGTATCTTCGTCAACACCAATGCCGCGGCCTC
Organism: Cobetia sp. MMG027; assembly: GCF_027947415.1. Taxonomy (NCBI): domain Bacteria; kingdom Pseudomonadati; phylum Pseudomonadota; class Gammaproteobacteria; order Oceanospirillales; family Halomonadaceae; genus Cobetia; species Cobetia sp. MMG027. Next base: position 200,021 of record NZ_JAQJIO010000008.1, on the reverse strand, counting down.
GGCAGGGATGGTGGCCGCGGCGCTGCTGTCACGTGCCATGTTCGGCAAGACCGACATGACGATGGTGATGAACGGTGCCCTGGCCGGTCTGGTCTCGATCACCGCCGAGCCGTTGCTGCCGTCTGCCGTCCTTGCGGTGCTGGTCGGTGCGGTAGGCGGCATCATCGTGGTGCTGTCGGTGGTGGGACTGGACCGTCTCAAGATCGATGACCCGGTCGGTGCCATCTCCGTACACGGCTCCGCCGGCCTGTGGGGCATCATGGCAGTGCTGTTCTCCAATCCGGACGCCGCGTTCGGTACCCAGATCCTGGGCACGCTGATCATCTTCGCCTGGATGTTCGGCGCAAGCTTGGTGGCGCTGCTGGTGATCAAGAAGGTCTGTGGTGGTCTGCGTGTCAGCGAGGAAGAGGAACTGGAAGGCATGGACATGCACGAATGTGGCATGGGGGCCTACCCGGAGTTCGTCAACATGTCCTCCCCGTCACAGGGAGAAGGCACTGCGTCCGGGCATGCCGGCAAGGCGAGCGCTGCAGTCCCGGCTGCGGTGCTCAAGGGGGCGGCGCGTTGAGCCTGCCCCCCCCAAGTGCTGGAGTCTCAGAGTTTGATGTGATGAGCCCCGCCAGCATGTGATACGAGAAGGCCCGCCAATTGGCGGGCCTTCTCGTGTTCCAGGGGCAGCGTAAGGGGAAAGGGTGGGCAAGGGATAGGGAAAGGAGGGGGAAACAAGAGGGATGATGGACGTCCCGGGAGAACAAGCAGCGACCAGACGGAAACTGCCTGTCAGCGGCGGTGCAGGCCACCCAGCTCATGATTGATATGGCGGGCGCAGTCCATCAACGCGCCGCGCAACAGCAGGCGCCGGCGCTCGTCGGCCATCATCGCATCGGGGCCCGAGATATTGATGGCGCCCACCAGATGACCGGTATGGTCATAAAGCCCCGTGGCGATGGCGGTGGCGTAGTCGGAACGACTTTCCACCCATCCCTGGCGGCGAGCCTCCTCGATGGCATCCTTCAAGGCCGGCAGGTTCTGGGGCGCCGGCGGTGGGTAGTCATCCAGACGGATCTGACGATAGAGCTGCTGCAGTTCATCCTCGCCCAGCACCGTGAGCAGGATGCGCCCCATGGCGCTGACATGACACGGCAGACGGGAGCCGATGGGGATGTTGACCGACATGCGCTGTGCGGCGAAGGCGCGGTAGAGATAGATGGCATCCGTGCCCTCACGCACGCTCAGGTGACATGACATGGTGGTCTGGTCGCGCAGGGTGTCCAGGTGGGGTGCCACTACCTCGACCAGGTCACGACTGGCCAGATAGCTGAAGCCCAGCGAGATGACCTGTGGCCCCAGTTCATAGGTGTTGCGAGCGATCTTCTTGAGATAGCCCATGTCGGTGAGGGTGATGACGATACGATAGATGGCCGAATTGGTGGTGCCCAGTTCCTCGGCGAAGTCATTGGTGGTCAGCACCTTGCGCCTGCTGCTGAACATCTCGAGGATTCTCAGCCCGCGAAACAGCGCCGGCACGGTGTAATCATTCTCGCGAGCAGGCGCGGTCGAGAGCGATGGGTCATCGGTCACGACCTCCTGCCCGGAAGGGAGCGAGGCGTGGGAATCGGGCATACCTGGTTCCTTTTGCTGCGTATGGCGAGCCGTAGGTGAAACGCAGTCTCCCCGTCGCTGCCTGGAACTCAGACGACGACGGGGAGCGGGTGACAACGTGAGAGGCATGCGCGAGCGGATGCCAAGGTTGCGTCGCAATCGCTAGCCGTGATGATGGGCCAGCAGGGCAGCGGCTGTCACGGTCTGCCCCGAGTATTCGTGCATGGCATCGAGCATGACGCCCCACTGATAGTGGCTGGAGGCGATGTCGAACAGCAGGTGGAAGCAGGGGCACTGATGGCTTCCCACGTTGACGATGATCGCGTTGGTGCGTGCCACTGACGTCTGGGCGACGCTCCCGGGCGGGAAGGTCTCACTGCGCAGGTCCACCCCGCACAGCTTGGCCATCAGCGACGGTACGCTGCTGCCACTCAGGCTGAACCAGGCGTGGGAATCCCGCCGTGGGAGGGAATGCACGCGCCTGCCCCGGGCCAGTGCGTCATCCGCCTGCGCGATGAGCGGCAGGTCGGCCACGCCCGCATCGGGAGTGATGGCCGGCGTCAGTTGCAGAAACTCGCCCACTGACAGCCTGACCAGCCAGCTGCCATCCGTCTGGAGCCTTGCCGTATTGGGCGTATCCGGTACCGTGAAGCCCAGCGCGCCCAGCCAGTCGGCGGCCTCGCGGCCGCGAACGCCTGCGCGTCCCAGGGCGCTCATGTCGGCGAGTGCGCAGTGGCTGAGAACGGTTGCCGTCACCGAATCACTTGATGCGTCGGTTGTCGACGCGCCAGTGAGGCTTACCGGCAGTGCACAGCGCGCCAACGCCGTGGCGCCATCCAGATGGTCCGTCATTGATGTCGTCATTTCACAGCTCCTGGCGGGCAGACTTGGGATCAAAGAAGGGCAGTGCCACGACCTCGGCCTGGACCAGTACGTCGCCCTGGGTGCGGATGGTGATCTTGCTGCCGGGCGTACTGCTGTCGATTCCAGCGTAGGCCAGGCCGATGATGGCACCCAGCGTCGCGCTGTATTCACACGAGGTCACGTTGCCGGTGATGTCGCCACCGGGCTTGGCGGCGTCGGCGCTCTGCTTCCCGCCGCTGAGCACCAGCTGACCTTCCAGCGGTTGCGGGCTGTCCTTGGGCAGCATGAAGCCGACCAGCTTGCGGGTCTGGGGCTGGGCGGCAAGAATCTCGATCGCACGACGGCCGACACAGAAGGGCTTCTTGTGGCTGACTGCCCACTCAAGGCCGATCTCGCCGGGATGGCTCATGCCATCGGTATCCTGCCCGATGATGATGTGACCTTTTTCGAGACGCAGCAGACGCTGGGCCTCGACACCGAAGGGGCGGATGTCGGCCTGCTCGCCTGCCAGCATCAGCAGGTCCCACAGCGCTTCGCCGAAACGGCTCGGCACGTGGATCTCGTAGCCCAGTTCACCGACGAAGCCGACCCGCAGCAGGCGGGCGGGAATCCTGCCCTGCGTGCCCAGCAATTCGGTCTCGAGATGGCCGGTGCGCAGCTCCAGATAGGGGAAGGCCTGGGGGCTCAGGTCGATGTCGCGGCACACCTTGCTCAGCACCTCGCGGGCCTTGGGCCCGGCCAGATTGACGGCGCAGTAAGCGGCGGTGACGTTGGTGATATCGACATCGAGTCGCCACTGGGCATTCCACTTCAGCATCTGCTGGTAGACCCGGTCCACGCCGCTGGTGGTGGCGGTGACATAGAAGTGTTCCTCACCGAGGCGGCACGAGACGCCATCGTCGATGATCACGCCTTGCTCGTTGGCCATGGTGGCGTAGCGCGTGCGACCCACCGGCTGCTTGAGGAAGGCGAAGGTGTAGAGGCGGTTGAGCAGCTCGGCGGCATCCGGCCCGCGCAGCTCGATGCCACCGAGGGTCGAGACATCGATCAGGCCCACGCCGTTGTGCACGGCCAGCGCCTCGGTCTGCATGGCGTCATTGCGCTGCTCGGGGCGGCCATAGAAGGCCGGGCGCGCCCAGTGGCCGGCCGGCATCATGCTGGCACCGAGAGCTAGATGGCGCTGATGCATCGGTGTCTGGCGGTAGGGGTCGAAGCTGCGACCGGCCAGCAGCGGCAGCGGTTCGGCCACGAAGGGCGGGCGCGCGGTGGTCACGCCGGTCTCGCTGACGCTGCGCTGTGTGGCCTCCGCGACCAGACGCGCGGCCGGCAGTGCCGAGTGACGGCCCTGGGACGGACCCATGCCCAGTGTCGAGAAGCGCTTGACCAGCTGGATGTCGCGATAGCCATGGCGGGTGGCATTGAGGATGTCGCGAATCTGCAGGTCTTCGTCCAGATCGACGAACTCCTTGCCCTTGGGGTGCGCGAACAGCGGCCAGCCATGCTGACGGAAGGGGCCTGACGGCGTGACGGCCGCCGGCTCATTCGCCTCAAGCGTGGCATCCACGACCTTGCCTGCCGCGGCAAGCCCGTTCAGGGCGGCGCTCGCGGCACGCTGACCATCGGCGATCACGTCCTTGAGGTGATAGAGGCCATTGGCGGAGCCTGCCATGTGCAAATGTTTCGGCAGGCCGCTGAGGCTGAAACGCGCATCGTCATCTAGATAGGAGAGCTTGGCGCCCGCCTGACAGGCCAGCTGGTAGACCGGCATGTAGCCCGCCGTCATGCAGACCAGATCACAGGGGATCACCTCTCCCTCGGTGGCCAGTTCGCCGCGCGCGATGATCTTGCGTACCTCGACGCCCGTGACGTGATGCAGCGACTTCTCCGCCTGCGCATCATAGATGGCGTGCTCGAGCTTCAGGGCGATGCCGCAGTGGCGCACCGCATCGGCAAGGCTTGCCTCATCGGGCTGGGCGCGCATGTCGAGCAGCGCGACGATGTTGACGCCGTGCTCCATCAGGTCCAGCGCGGCCAGATAGCCATCATCGCTGCCGGTGATCACCACGCCTTGATTGCCCGGCAACACGCCATAGTGCTGCATCAGGCGCTGGGCGGCACTGGCGAGCATGATGCCCGGCAGGTCGTTGTTGCGAAATACCACCGGCTGATCGAAGGCGCCGCTGGCGAGAATGCATTCCTTGGCGCGCACCTTGTAGAGGCGCTTGCCGCGGATCACCGGCAGGTAGTTGTCCGTGAACCAGGCATTGCAGGTCGCTTCGGTCATCACGTCGATGCGCGGATGCGCCGTGACGGCCGCGCTCAGCGTCTGCAGTGTCTGGTTGGCCTCAATGCCTTCGGCGTCGAAGCGCGCATAGGTCAAGGCGCCGCCGAGCAGACGGCCCTGTTCGACCAGCAGCACGCTCGCGCCACCCTCGGCAGCCCCAAGCGCCGCCGTCATGCCCGCCGGGCCGGCGCCTACCACCATCACGTCGTGGAACAGATAGGCCTTGTCGTGATAGTCGCCACGCACGTCCAGATTCAGGGTCCCGAGCCCGGCCTTGCGACGAATCAGCGGCTCCCAGTACTTCCAGGCGCCCTTGGGCTTGTAGAAGGCGCGGTAATAGAAGCCCACCGGCATGAATTTCGAGAACTTGCCCAAGCGCATGTCGCGGTCGTTGTCCAGGCTGCCAGAGACGTTCTGGGCGGTGACTTCAAGCCCCGGGCTGATCTGGCGCTCATCGCCCAGCACGTTGGGCTCATCCGGCAACTGCACCAGGGTGTTGGCATCCTGGCCGGCGAAGGTCAGGGCGCCACGCGGGCGGTGATACTTGAAGGAGCGCGACAGAAGCCAGCGGCCATTGGCGGCCAGGGCGCTGGCGATGGTGTCGCCGGCAAAGCCCTGGTAGCTCACACCATCGAAGCTGAAGGTCACCGGCGTGTCACGGTCGATCAGTCGGCCCAGCGGGGCCGGCAGACGGGCGCCTCGGGTCATGGGGACTCTGGCGTTCATGCGTGTTCTCCCGAGCTGTCCGTGGTGTGCAGTGGAAACTCCACGCGCTGGGTGAAGCGCTCGGAGGGATCGAAGGTGCGCAGGATCTCGTCGGTCACGGTGTGACGCTCGGCGAGAAACCAGTAGCTGGAGGCGGCGTGCATCCACCATTCGGTGACGACACCGGCGGTGTTGTCGCTGAAGAAGACGTAGTCGGCCCACTCGCGATCACTGCAGGTATCGGGGTCTGGCATGTCGGCAAGCTCGCCGCCATACACGAATTCGCTGATATTTCGGGGCCCATTGAGTGGGCAGGGCATGATCTTCATCGCGGAAATCCTTGACCGTTGTTCTTGTACATCCAGCGTGGGGTGCGCATTCCCGGGCAGTCATCGAGCCTTGTAGGTCGAGCCATCGCGAGGCGTCAGTGGCTGGCGGCAGTCGCGCCCATCTCGTTGACCTGACGGAAGCGCGCGAAGCGTTCCAGCGCAAAGGGGGCGATGAGGTCCGGGGTCTTGCCGCCGGAGGCGACCAGCTCGGCCATGGTCTTGCCGCAGATCGGCGTCGCCTTGAAGCCCCAGGTGCCCCAGCCGGCATCCAGGTAGTAATTCTCGACGGGGCTTTCGCCCATGATCGGGCTGTAGTCCGGCGTCATGTCGGTCGTGCCTGCCCATTGGCGCATCAGGCGGGCCTGGGACAGGAAGGGGAACATCTCCAGCGCCGCGGCGATCAGGCTTTCCTTGAGGTCCAGCGTCGAGCGGGTGTTGTAGAGCGGGTAGGGGTCGGAGCCACCGCCGAACACCACCTCGCCACGGCTGGTCTGCTGCACGTAGCAGTGCAGGGCCGAGGAGCTGACGAGCGGATCGAGAAACGGTTTGAACGGCTGGGTGACCATGGCCTGCAGCGGATAGCTGATGATAGGCATGGTGAAGCCGGCCTTGCTGGCGAGCACCGAGCTGTGCCCGGCCACCGCCTGCACCACGCAGCCACATTGCACGGTGCCGCGATTGGTCTTCACCGCGCGGATCTTGCCGCCTTCGACCACGAGGTCCTGTACCTCGGTGAGCTGGTGGATCTCGACACCGCGCTTGGCGGCCTCCTTGGCATATCCCCAGGCGACGGCATCGTGCCGCGCAGTGGCGCCATCGATATGCCACAGGCCCGCCATGACCGGCAGGTGGCCGGGGTCCAGGTTCAGGCTCGGTACCAGCTCGCGGATCTGCTGGCGATCCAGCATCTCGGTGCGCCCACCGAAGTGGGTGTTGACCTCGGCCCGCTGGCGGAAGGCCCGCACAGTGGAGTCGGTATGCGCGAAGGTCAGTTGGCCGCGTTCCGAGTACATGATGTTGTAGTCGAACTCGTTGGACAGTCCCTGGAACATGCGCACCGATTCGCTGTAGAAGCGCACGCCTTCCGGCGTCAGGTAGTTGGAGCGAATCACCGCGGTGTTGCGCGCGGTGTTGCCACTGCCCAGGTAGGCCTTTTCCAGCACGGCGATATTGGTGATGCCGTGATACTTGGCCAGATAGTAGGCGGTGGCCAGGCCGTGCCCGCCGCCGCCGATGATGACCACGTCGTAGCGGGACTTCAGCTCCGTTGGCGGGGGGAGGTCGACTTCGGCCGGATACTCGGAGGACAGGCCGTACTTGAGCAGGGAAAAGGGCATCGGTGACTCCCGGTACGCGCAGGCGTACCTCTAGTGGTTCAGGCCGACTGGCGACGCGCGGCAGTCAGGGTGTTGGCGAGCAGGCAGGCGATGGTCATCGGGCCGACGCCCCCCGGGACAGGCGTGATGGCGCCGGCGATCTTGCTGACCGCAGCGAAGTCCACATCTCCGACCAGTCGCGTGCGCGCCTTGCCGGTAGGGCTTTCCTCGGCGGACTGCGCGATGCGATTGATGCCCACATCGATGACCACGGCACCGGGTTTGATCCAGACAGCGCCGATCATGTTCGGGCGCCCGACCGCGGCCACCACGATATCGGCCTGGCGGCAGAGTTCGGCGGGATTCTGGCTGCGTGAGTGCAGCTGGGTAACGCTGCAGTTGGCGGCCAGCAGCAGGCTGGCCATCGGCTTGCCGACGATGTTGGAGCGCCCGATGATCACCGCATGCAGCCCGGAGAGATCACCACCGCGCTCGGCAAAGGTGTCACGCAGCAGGCGCATGCAGCCGGTAGGGGTGCAGGGCGCCAGGGCATCGGCGCCCTGGACCAGTGCGCCGACGTTCATGCGATGGAAGCCGTCGACGTCCTTGGCGGGGTCGATGGCCTCCAGCACCGCATCTTCCTGGATATGGGTCGGCAGCGGCAGCTGGACGAGGATGCCGTGCACATCAGCGTCGGCATTGAGCTTCGCTACCAGCGCCAGCAGCTCGGCCTCGCGGGTCTCGCTGGGCAGGATGTGCTCGAAGGACTGCATGCCACACTCGACGGTACGCTTGAGCTTGTTGCGCACATACACCTGACTTGCCGGGTCCTCGCCGACCAGCACGACGGCAAGCCCCGGTATCACGCCCTGTCGTGCGAGGCCGGCGACCTCTGCCGTGACTTCCTCCAGCAGTCGCGCCGAGGCGGCCTTGCCATCGATCACGGCGGCGGTGGGCTGTGCGAGTGTCTCGTCCGCGATCGCGGTGGGTGTCGCTTGGGTATTCATGACTGCCCTTCCTCCCTTGGGTGACGGCCGATGATTCACGCGTGGTCTGTCTTGAAGGCTTGTTTGAAGACTTGCTTGACGCCTTGTTTGAAGACTTATTTGACGCCTTACTTGAAAATCACGGTGCGATCATTGGCGAGGAAGACGCGGTGTTCGATGTGATAGCGCACGGCATTGGTCAGCGCCTGGGTCTCGGTATTGCGGCCAGCGGCGACCAGGTCATCCGGGGCGAAATTGTGCTCGACCCGCTGTACGGCCTGATCGATGATCGGCCCTTCGTCGAGGTCTGCCGTGACGTAGTGGGCGGTGGCGCCGATCAGCTTGACCCCGCGGGCGTGTGCCTGGTGGTAGGGCTTGGCGCCCTTGAAGCCCGGCAGGAAGGAGTGGTGGATGTTGATGGCGCGCCCGGCCAGCTTCTGGCACAGCTCATCGGAGAGAATCTGCATGTAGCGCGCCAGTACCACCAGTTGAGTGCCGGTTTCCTCGACGATGTCCATCAAGGCCGCTTCCTGGCGCGCCTTGGTGTCCTTGGTGATCGGCAGGTAGACGAAGCGGATGCCTTCGCGCTCGACCATCGGGCGCAGGTCCAGGTGGTTGGAGACGACCGCGGTGATCTGCATGTCCAGCTCACCCTTGCGATAGTGGTAGAGCAGATCATCCAGGCAATGGTCGAACTTGGAGACCATGATCAGCACCGGCATCTTGTCCTTGCCACCGTGGATCTGCCACTGCATCTCGAAGGGCGCCGCCACATCTTCAAAGGCCTGACGCATACGCTCGATATCGCCTTCGATGCCCGTGTTGAAACGGAAGCGAGCGCGCAGGAAGAACTGCCCCTTGTCCTCATCATCGTACTGCGCCAGCTCACTGATGTAGCACTCGTGAGTGGTCAGGAAGGTGGTGATGGCCGCCACGATGCCGGACGTCGCCGGGCAGCTGATGGTGAGGATGAAGTGATCGTCTGAGGTGCAGGTCGCGTGAGGCATTCTGGGCTCCGATGTCGGCAGAAAGGCATTGTTGTTGTGATATGAAGAACCTCATTCACTGACGTGGTTTGGATTCGGTTATTTCCTGTCAGTGACTTAATTTTCTTCTCAAGTAAATAACAATGTTTTTCTGGCGCTGGGTCAAGCCTGATCGACGCGTCGACCGGTGTTAGCGTCCATGAAATGAAGACAATAATTCACTGATGAATTTTTACCGCTTTGGGGGATCGCGGAGCAGGGTAAAGCCATGAGGCGGGCAAGGGTGGGACAGGTGCCTGATGAGACACGCTCGTCTCGAGTTGGCTACAGCCTGCGAGTAACGTGAAAGGAATCGTCATATCCCGGTTGGGCAATTGCTGGCTGCAATATCAACACGTTAGTGTTCACTCATTGTATGCCTTGAGGTGTGACCTCTTGAGCCAGTATTCCTGCAAGACAATGAGGTAGACACGATGCGCACATTGACGATCGCGGCACTGATGGTGGTCAGCATGGCCGGTTCCAGCGTAGCGATGGCCGGCAACCCGGTCGATGATGGCCACGCTGCCAAGTCCCAGTACACCCAGCACAAGGACAGCGTCAGGACCTCTGCCCAATCTCACAAGTCGGCTGCTTCCGGGCAGGTGGCTGACAAGCCCTCTCACGTCGCCAGCAAGGCCCACGATGCCAAGTCCAAGGTGAGCAACAAGGCGAGCGATGCCAGGTCCAAGGCGAGCGATACCAATTCCCGCTATCAGAAGAAGAACTATGCTGACGTGCTCAAGAACGAGCGCCACTGATGGCATGACGCTTTTGCTCGGCACGGCTTGAGTCGGGCAGCTGCCCGCTGTTGACAAGACCCCCTGAAGCCTCCGGTTGCAGGGGGTCTTTGCATGCCGGGCACGCTCCTTGAGATCTGCCCCCGTCTGGCGCGGCAGGCGATGTGCCTCTGGTGTGCGTCATCAGACGCTGACGTCGCGTGTTTCATACGCTCACCTCGACAAGATGCAAGCATTCGTCAAGCGAGCCTGACTGGCTTGCGAACATAAATATCAAGGAGTTAGTGTGCCACCACCCTGTCTCCCTGGACCCTGGTCTTCAGGTCAGGAATGGGACAATTCGCGAGTAGAAAGGAGTAGGTACGATGCGCAGGATGACGATTGCAGCACTCATGGTAATGGGCATGGCTGGCTCCTCAGTGGCAATGGCAAATTCCTACACTGATGCGGCGAAGGACAGTGCCAAGTCCCAGTACACCACAGCCAAGGACAACGCCAGTTCCAAGGTGACTTCCCGGACTGACAGTGCCTCTTCCAAGGTCAGCTCTGCCAAGCACAAGGCAAGTGACAAGGCCAGCTCTGCCAAGGCCAAGACAAGTGACAAGGTCAGCTCTGCCAAGACCAAGGCAAGTGACAAGGTCAGCTCTGCCAAGTCCACCAAGTCCAGCTACGAAGACAAGTTCAAGTGATCTGAACCCCCAGGATTCGGGGGAGTCATGTGACCCCCAGCCCCCGTCAGCCTCAGGCTGGCGGGGGCTTTTTCGTGGGGGGATCCCCAAGGCCGCGCAGGAGTCGTCTCTTGCCGGGAAGTGCGTTTTGCCCGGCACGTCATCAGGAGAATGGGCGAGCCGGGCGGGCATTGGCCGATCAGTGGTTCGAAAAGGTCTCGACCAGATGCTGGGCGAAGGCCTGCACGCGGCGTGGTTGAGCGCGGGCGGGCGGGAACAGCAGCTGAAGCGGTGAGGGCGGAGCAGCGTGCTCCGGCAGCAGCTCCACGAGGCGACCCTCGCGCAAGTCGTCCGCCACGTCGACTTCCGATTTCAGGGCGATACCAAACCCTTCCAGACACCATTGGCGCACCAGTTCCCCATCATTGGCGATGCGATTGCCGCTGACGGTGACGATCTGTGGCACCTTGTGGTTGCCGAAGTGCCATTCATTGTCGAGGCTCTTGCCAAAGCGCATCACCAGACAGTTGTGGTGTTTGAGATCGGCCGGCGTCAGTGGCGCGGGGTGCTGCGCCAGATAGGCGGGAGAGGCACATAGCAGGCGACGTTTCTGACCCAGATGACGCACGCGCAGTGTGCTGTCCATGATGGTGCCGAAACGCAGCGCAAGATCGATCCCCTGACTGACGATATCGATGTAACTGTCCGACAGCAGCAGCTCTATCTCGATGGTGGGGTGCTGACGCTGAAATTCGGTGATGGCGCGTGACAGGGCGTTGCGACCCAGATCGCTCGGTGCGCTGATGCGAATTCGACCGGTGAGTGTCTGGGCACCCAGGCGGATGCGGGTCTCAAGCTCCGAGACACTGTCGAGCAGACCACGGGCTTCTTCCATCAGCGTGCGGCCCTCTTCGGTCAGGCTGATGGCACGTGTGGTGCGGTTGAGCAGCACCACCCCGTAGTGCGCCTCCAGTGAAGCCAGACGCTCCGATACCGTCGTCGGCGACAGTCCCGTCTCGCGCCCCGCGGCGGTCAGGCTGCCTTTCTCGACGATGGTCAGAAACAGCGCGATGTTGTCCAGTAGCATTGTGCGGTTTTTCCGAATTATCTTTGCGAAAAGGGGATGTTTATACGGACAAGGCTTGTGACTAGGATGATCACATCGCTTGAGCAACTCAAGCCTTCCTGACACATCACGGAGTTCCTTCCATGTCCCAGTTGACCATCATCGCCAATATCCACGCCAAGCCGGACCAGATCGAGAAGGTCAAGGCGGCGCTTCTCAAGCTGGTGCCGATCACCCGCGCTGAAGAAGGCTGCCTCACTTACACCCTGCATCAGAACAACGAGAATCCGGCACATTTCACCTTTCACGAGAACTGGGTCTCGCGTGAGCTGTGGCAGCAGCACATGCAGGCACCGCATCTGGAAGAGTACGTGGCAGCGACAGAAGGCGCGGTCACTGAGTTCACCTTGCAAGAGATGACGGCTTTCGCCTGAGGTGTGGGTCCTGGCTTTTCATGGCGGCAACGCCTGACTTGCTCGCTTTCTCCCTCTGCAACGTCCACCCACTCGAGGCTGCCATGACAGACCCTATCCGCATCGGCCATATCGCGCTGTCCTTTCACGAAGCCAGTGCCTGGGAAGTGGCCCGTATTCTCGAAAGTCACGGTCATGACGTCACCTTCACCAGTGCGCCGCACGAAGCGGCCTTCGCGATGCTGGGGCGAGGGGAGATCGACATTCTGGCCTCTGCCTGGCTGCCGTCGAGCCATGAGGCCTATCTGGCACCTATGCTGCACGATGTCGACAAGATCACTGTCCTGTATGAACCCTATTGCATCTGGGGGGTGCCGGATCATGTGCCGGAAAGTGCCGTGGCAAGCGTCACGGACCTGCTGCGGGAACCGGCGCTGAGCAAGATGGAACCCTTGATCCAGGGCATCAATCCCGGTGCCGGCATCAGCCGCTTCTCGGCCGAGATCATCAAGCAGTACAGCCTGGGCGCAGCCGGGTATGTCTTCCGCACCGGTAGCGAAGCGGAGTGCATTGATCGCTACGAAGCCGCCGTCGCCGAGGGGCGTTGGGTCGTGGTGCCGCTGTGGCATCCGCAGTTCCTGCATCATCGCTACCGGATTCGCGCCCTCAATGAGCCCAAGGGGCTTCTGGGTACCCGAGATGACGCCACCTTGGTGGTGCGCAAGGACGCACGTCTGCGTATTGGCGCCGCGACGCTCAAGGATCTCTCCCAGCTCTACATCGGCAATCCGCGTCTCAGTGAACTGGAAGATGAACTGCGCCGTCGCGCCTGATTCTTTGCGCCTGATTCGTCGCACCTCAATCTCTACAGCCCCCGGGCGATGACCACGTCAGCGTCCAGTCTCTCTATCTCATCTTCATCGACCCTGCCGGCCCGGCGCACAGCGCCAACCGGCGGGCAAGGAGCCCCCATGCCGTTTTCTCGCCTCAAGACTGCCATCTTCATCGCCTCGCTGGGCGTCAGCGCTGCCTCTGCCGTGCAGGCTGATGCCACAACGGCTGAAGCCTCCGCCGACAACCACCAGAGCGCCGCAGCCAGTGCCTGGAGCCACGCGACCCTCAGTACCTTTGCCGAGTACTCGGACACCCGCCCCGGCAATATCACCTTCACGCCGGATGGTCGCCTGATCATGTCCCAGCAGCCACTCGATACTCCGGCACTGCGCGTGGTCGAGATCACCCAGGACGGCAAGCGTGTGCCATTCCCGACCCTGGATTGGGCCGATGGCCCGGCAGAAGGCGAGGTCGGCATCGCGTCAATCATCGGCGTACATTCCGACCGTCAGGGCGTGGTGTGGATGCTCGACATGGGCAGTCAGGACAGTGCGCCCAAGCTGGTGGGCTGGGATACCCGCAGTGATTCGCTCAAGAAGGTGATCCCGCTTGGGGGAGACAGCGTGCTGCCGATCTCCTTCCTGCAGGATTTCGTCATCGATGAAAGGCGCGGCAAGATCTATATCGCGGACATGACCTTCACTGCCTCCGCCTCCCACATGAAACCGGCCTTCGTGGTGGTGGATATCGCCAGTGGCAAGACGCGCCGTGTGCTGCAGAGCGATGAAAGGATGATGCCGGTGGCGCATGACATGGTCATCAATGGGCGTCTGATGGCGGCCAAGGGCGATGGTGATGGCGAGGGAGAGCAGAGTGGCGAGCCGAAGCCCTGGTACCTGGGATTGAACGCCATCGCCTTCGACCCGGCAGAAGACGTCGTGTATTTCGGTGGCGTGAATGGCAGTGATATCTATCGTCTACCGGCGGCTGAGCTGGCCGATGACACTGCCACGCAGGCGGAGCTGTCGCGCGCCATCACCCATTACGCCACCAAGCGTCCCAATGATGGCTTCATCTTCGACGCCAGTCGCGGCGGCATCATCGCCGGTGACGCAGAGCACAATGCGCTGACCTTCTCCTCTCCCGAAGGCATGTCGGTCATTGCCCAGGATGATGAGCGTCTGCGCTGGCCGGATGGCTTCGCCTTCGCGCCCGATGGCAGCCTCTACCTCACCACCAATCAGCTGAATGCTCACCCGGCGCTCAATCAGGGTGTCGATGGCAGCGACAAGCATTACTACCTGCTCAAGCTGACACCCGCCAACTGACAGGCTCTGCTTGCGGCAGGCGAAGGGCTTGTCTGGCCAGTCCTTCGCCCTGTCTTGCCTGTCAGCGTATTTCTCCAACGCAGGACGTGTCTGATGACCGTCCTGCGTTGTCGTCTCTTGTCCCTCGCCTCTGTAGCCGACGACCCGCTGGTGTCTCCCTGGATGCAACCCGCAAACTCGCTGCTCATTATCCGCTTTATCCGGATTAACTTTGCGGATATGGGTCGTTTTTACGCTCATCCCATGGAGTTAGCATGGTGTCATCGCTTCACGGCAAAGCCATTTAGCGCTGCCGTGACTGACATGATCTCAGGAGAGACTTTGATGAAAGCCATTGGTTACTACGCTGCCGGTTCCATCGATCGTGATGATGCCCTGGTCGATATCGAATTGGACACACCGGTCGCCACCGGTCACGACCTGCTGGTCAAGGTTGCCGCTGTCTCGGTCAACCCGGTGGACTACAAGATCCGCGAAAGCCGCGAGCCGGCCGCAGGCGAAGCTGCCGTCATCGGGTGGGACGCCGTAGGGGAAGTCGTCGCCGTCGGTGACAAGGTCACTTCCTTCGCCGCAGGTGACAAGGTCTGGTATGCCGGCGATATCACCCGCGCCGGTACCAACAGCGAATTCCATCTGGTGGATGAGCGCATCGTCGGCCATGCGCCCAGGTCCGTTGAGGTCCATGAGGCGGCTGCGCTGCCGCTGACCACGCTGACCGGCTTCGAGATGCTCTTCGATCGCCTGCGTGTCACCGAGCCGGTACCCGGCGCTGCACGTGCCATCCTGATCATCGGCGGGGCCGGTGGCGTGGGCTCCATCACCATCCAGCTGCTGTGCGCACTGACGGATCTGACCATCATTGCCACCGCGTCACGTCCAGAAACCCAAGCGTGGGTCATGTCGCTGGGCGCGCATCACGTCATCGACCACAGCCAGCCGTTGCCGGCGCAGATCGAGGCATTGGGCATCGGTGCACCGGCCTTCGTGTTCTCGACCAATTTCTCCGAGCACTACGCACCGCAAGTGGCTGAGTTGATCGCGCCGCAGGGGCGTTTCGGCATGATCGATGATCCGCAGACCCTCGATGTGGTGCCGTTCAAGGGCAAGGCCGTGTCCATCCACTGGGAGCTGATGTTCACTCGCTCACTGTTCACTACCGCTGATATCGCGCGTCAGGGCGAGATCCTCACCAAGGTGGCGGGTCTGCTGGACACTGGCAAGATCACCTCCACGGCAACGGAGACCTTCGGCACCATCAATGCCGAAAATCTCAAGCGCGCACATGCCTTGCTGGAAAGCGGCAAGGCCAGGGGCAAGATCGTGCTTGAAGGCTTCTGATCGAACCCACTGCTGAGGCGGTGAAGTGAAAGGCGTGCGGCCGGGCAACCGGTCGCACGCCTGTGTCCGGGAGAGGGGCTGCCAATATCCTGGTCAGCGACGAGCGACGAGCGACGAGCGACGAGCGCCGGGCATCGCTGGCGCATGAAGGCGCGCAGGCCATCGTACACGGCAACCCTTGGCTCCCTGACCGCCTCACGGGGTGAGTCGAGACAGTGGCGGCAGTACGTTGCCGAGATCCCGGGGATCACCTCTCATCTGGGTCAGGTGGGCGATATCTGGCGTCAAGTGCTTGTCAGGCATATAAAAGATCGTTCCGATGAGAGTTATCCGACCGCACATTGCGCTGCTGACGCGTTATGCTGAGAGGGGAGAACAGGGGGCCTGACACATCGCTTCCCGGGACCACTCATGGTTGTCTGAGCCGGGCTCAGGGCGCCAGAGGCATACAGCCTGACGAGGAGACAAGACATGAACAGGTGGTCATTGACGGGGCTGACTCTGGCGTTGGCGTTGTTAAGTGCCTCGGTGGTGCAGGCCGAGGCCGCGGATGACGGCAAGAGTCATGAAGAGCAGCTCAAGAAGAAGCACGAAGCGCTAGAAGGGCAGGCCAAGGCTGAACGCGTTCAGGCCGAGCAGATGCATGAGCTGAAGCAGATTCAGAAACAACGCCAGGCTGCAGAAGCGCAGGCGGACAAGGCGGTTGCGGACAAGGCTGTCCCGACCAAGGCCGTTGCGGACAAGGCCGCCCCGGAGACTCCTCCGGCAGGAAAGTCCGATGCGAAGGCAGCGTCACCTGGGCCTCTGCTCAGACGTGGCGGTCAGTTGCCCGATGCCTTGGCGTCTGACAAGGCGCTCTGGGTGGAGGACTGGCAGCGACATCAGCTACCCGAACCTAGCGCAGGTCAGCGCTGGCTCCAGCTTCGCAGCGGATTCGTCCTGACGGATATTCAGAGCGGCACCATTGAAGAGATACTGCTTGGGCCGTGAACCGCACTTCTGACATGGCACCCGTAACAGGATCTCGTCGTGTTGCGTGGTACCACTGTCGGTAAGTCGCGACATCTGTGGGTATCTTGGCGACAACTTCGGTCACATTGTCGGGAAACGTGAAGAAATCTGCGCAGACTTGCAGAGTGCAGCGTAAGTCATCAGAATTAGGGAACAGTGTTTTCTAATTCCCGGTGTTGAACGTGCCCGGGCATGACGAGGAGATCGAAGATGCGCAACCGCACCCTGACAGTCTGCAGCATGGTGATTGCCCTAATGAGCGCCTCCGTCGCGCAGGCGGCTCCTGATGATCGTGGGCAAGGCCAGCATCAGCAGCAACGCAAGCACTCTCAAGGCAATCAGCAAGTTCAGAAGCACCAGGCCAAGCAGCAACATGCAGCGCAAGGACACGGTAAGGCCCGTGCGGGGCATCATTCCGCTGGGCCCCAGCACTGGAAGCGGGGCGACCACGTCTCGCGCGATTATTACGGCAACAAGCGTTACTGGGTAAGTGACTGGAAGGCACACCACCTGTCCCGGCCGCCGGAAGGGCATCGCTGGTTGAATGTGGATGGCCGCTACGTTCTGACGGCCGTCGCGACCGGTGTGATCACGGCGATCATTCTCAATCAGTGATGCCGCCTGGACTGACAGTCCACTGACCACGCCATGGCATCGCACAATGAAAACCGTGTCATCAGAACCGTGTCATGGAAAAGGGGCCTCCAGATGGAGGCCCCTTTTTTCGTCTTGCGGTCAGCCGGGACAGCATCATCAGGCCAGCAGTGTCTCCAGCGCCTGGGCGACGCGCAGCAGCGCCACATCCTGGCCCTGGGGGCGTGACAGCATCAGGCCCAGCGGTTCCTCGTTCTGTGGTGCCGGCGCGGGAATCGAGATCGAGCTGGCATCCAGATAGTTGAAGACGCTGGTGTTGCGCAGCGCACGCTTGTTGAGCTGGGCAAATAGCGCGCCATCCTGCTCCAGCAGGTCACGACGCGGGGCACGCATGGCCACGGTCGGCATCAGCACCGCATCGACATCCTGCACCTGCTGGGCGAAGCGTTGCTGGATGGCGGTGCGCGGCCACAGGCGCGCCAGATACTCGCTGGCCGTGATATCACGCCCGCCATTCAGGCGTTCGGCGATCAGCGGATCATACTGATCTTCATGGGCAGCCAGCAGTTCGTGATGCACGGCGGCCGCTTCCGGAATGACCAGGCCGCCGCGCTGATTGATGGCGTAAGCGGCCTCGATGGCCTCGACCGGCGCACGCTGGAGGCGAACACCCAGCCCCTCGAGTCGTTCCAGCAGGGCGGCGAAGTCGGCGGCTACATCGGCGTCCACTTCACTGACCAGCTCGCTCTCCGGCACCAGCAGTGTCAGCGGGCGAGTGAGGGGCGTCGGGTCAGCAACCTCACCGCTCAGGACTTCCCACAGCGTGCGACAGCAGGCGACGCTGGGCGCGATGGGGCCGATACAGTCCAGGCTCGGTGACAGCGGAAAGGCGCCATCTCCCGGCACGCTGGCCTGTGACGGCTTGAAGCCCGTCAGCCCACAGAAGGCCGCCGGAATCCGCAGCGAGCCGCCGGTATCGCTGCCCAGGGTCGCCGCGGCCAGCCCGAAGGCGACGGAGGCCGCCCCGCCGGAGGTCGAACCGCCGGTGATGCGCTCGCCATCGAAGGGGTTGGGCGGCGTGCCGACGTGCGGGTTGAGGCCAAGGCCAGAAAACGCGAACTCGCTCATGCTGGTGCGACCGGCGTGCAGAATGCCGGCGGCTTTCAGGCGGCTCAGCGCCGGAGCGTCCTGGTCGGCTGGGTGACTCTCTGCCAGTGCGCGCGAGCCTGCCAGCGTCGTCATGCCGGCCTCATCGAAGAGATCCTTGATCGAGACAGGGACCCCTCCCAGCGGCAACGACGTCGCAGCCGCCTTGAGTTGCTGCTGGGCCGCTGCCTGCGCGCTCATGACCGCGTCATCGCGGCTGATGATGCTGTGGCTGGCGGTCTCGCCCAGGGCCTGATGGCGCTCGGCAAGCACCGTGGCAGTCTGCTCGGGACCGAAACTGCCTGCCTGGTAGGCGGCCAGCAGCTGCGTCAACGTACGCTGGCGGGGCGAGCGCGCCCAGAATTCACGGGCGTTGTCCATCTTCACGCGCTCAGCGCTCATGCCTTCATCACTCATGCCACCACCTCAAGTTCTTCCACCTCGTAACGGTGCTCGATGCGACGACCCGTCTGCGGGTCGATCAGGCGCATGGTAAAGCTCGGGCTGGGGCGGATGCCACCGATCGCCGGCACGGTACCGCACAGCAGCACGCTATTGGGGGCCAGGCTGTCATCCTTGGCGATGGCGGCGGGCAGGCGCTCCATCAGAGTGGCGACCGGCAGCAGCTCGGCGAGGGTGCCCTGCTGGTAGCGCACGGTCTTGCCGGCGTCCTCGATCTCGCTCTCGATCTCGAGGCTGTCCCAGTGATCGATGACCTCACTAAGCTTCCAGGCGTGGCGGGCAATCGGCTTGGCGCACAGCTGCTTGGATTCGGCGACGCCGACGGCTTCGAGCTTGCGGTCGGTGTGATCCGAGGCAATCGTCACCCAAAGGGTGCCCTCGGCGTCGCTGACCAGACAGGTCTCGACCTCACCTGAGCCTTCGCCGCCGAGCATCGCGACCTGAGAGGCCTGGGTCAGGGTCTCGCGGCTCACGCGGTAGAACAGCGGAGTCTGGGAGGGCGGTGCCACACCCAGCAGCTTGAGCTCGTCGATATGGTGCTGCACGCCCGCCTGGTCGCGTCCGGCCCAGCCGGCAATCGCGACGCGCTGGATATCAAGGGTGAATTCGCCGTTGTCATGGGTAAAGGTCAGCATGGTTTATCGCTCCGTTATCGGGGTTGTCGTTGTTCTTTGAAAAATTCTTGAATGAACGGTGGGGCGCCAATGACACCTGCCGGCTTGCCAGCAGGTGCCAGGCTAGAGCAGGTTTACAGTGCCGAAGGCAGCCACAGCGCGATCTGCGGGAAGGCCACCAGCAGCGCTGCCATCACCAGCATCGCGCTCAGGTACGGCAGGGTGCCGATGATGACGTCGGCGAAGGCTTCGCCACGCCGTGAGGCCTGCACGATGTAGAGATTCAAGCCGACTGGCGGGGTGATCAGCGCCAGCTCGACGAACAGGATCATCACGATGCCGAACCACACCTTGTCGTAACCGGCCGCGACGATCAGCGGGGTGACGATGGGAATGGTGATGACCATCAGCGACAGGGTCTCGATGAAGAAGCCGAGCACGATGAACACCGCGATCACCGCCATCAGCAGCGCGAAGGGACCCAGGTCATAGGCTTCGAGCAGGCCGGTGACCTGCTGGACCATGCCGGAGGAGGCCAGCGCGAAGTTGAGGAAGGAGGCCGCCATGATGATGAACAGGATCATCGAGGTGGTCTTGACGGTGCCGTCCAGCGCGCGGCTGATCATCGACAGGTTCAGCGAGCGGTTGATGGCGGCGAGGCCCAGTGAGGCCAGCACGCCGATGGCGGCGGCTTCGGTGGGCGTCGCCCAGCCCAGATAGATGGAGCCGACGATGACGATGAACAGCACCAGCAGCGGCAGCAGGAACGACAGGCTCTTGAGGCGGGTGCTCCAGCTCGCGCTCTTACGCGGGCCCCCCAGCGATGGCTTCCAGACACACAGCAGCAGCGAGGCCAGCATGAACAGCGCTGCCAGGCCGAGGCCCGGTACCAGACCGGCCATGAACAGCTTCGGGATAGAGGTCTCGGTCAGGAAGCCATAGACGATCAGGTTGATCGACGGCGGGATCAGGATGCCGAGGGTGCCGCCCGCGGCGATGCTGCCGCAGAACAGCTTGGGGTCGTAGCCGAGCTTCTTGCCCTGAGGGAGCGCCACGGTCGAGACCGTCGCCGCTGTCGCGACCGAGGAACCCGAGGTCGCCGAGAACAGCGCCGAGGTAGTGATGTTGGCATGCAGAAGACCGCCCGGCAGCCACGACAGCCAGTGGTCCATCGCGCGGTAGGCCTTCTCGGCGATGCCGGCGCGCACGATGATCTCGCCCATCAGCACGAAGAGCGGAATCGCGATCAGCAGGAAGGAGTCCGCAGCAGACCACAGGTTCTGGCCCAGTGCCTTGGTCAGCGGGAAGAAGGAATAGAACTGGTCGATCCCGAAGGCGAGCAGGAAGAGGGTGACCGCAACGGGAATGCCGGCCAGCAGCAGGGTGAGGATACCTACCGAAAGAAAGCCCAACATCAGCGTGTCTCCTTGGTCGTGGAGGCCGCTTGGGCCAGAGCCCCTTCGCTTTCTCCGTGATCGGGGCCGGCCAGTGTCTCCAGCGTGGTGGTATCACGCAGACAGGCGGCAACGAGAACGCGCAGTCCTAGCACGCTGGTGGTGATCGCGAACCAGGCATAACCGGACAGCCACAGCAGCTGCGGAATCCACAGCGGTGTCGCCAACGGGGTATTGGCGGTGGAGCCGTTGCTCAGCGACTTGCCGAGCACCGGCCAGGCATTGATCAGGATCACCCAGGCCACCAGGTTCAGCGCCAGCATCGCGAGGATATCCAGCGTGTGGCGCGAGAAGGCCGGCAGCTTGCCATGCACGACATCGATACGGATGTGGGCACGCTCCATCAGGGTGTGGGATAGACCCCACGCCGAGAGCATCGCCAGCACATAGCCGGCATATTCGTGCACGCCGGGCAGCGGATGATTGAACAGTTGGCGCATGAGGATTTCCGCGCCGATGAAGACCACGACGGCTAGCAACAGCAGGCCCATCAGGCGTGCGGCGTGGCGCGATATCGCGCGTGTCAGGGACACGAGGACATCGAGTGCGTGAAGGAAGGAGTTCATGAGTCGGGTCCTGCTGGGGCGGTGAACGACGCTGATCCGTGCCAATCAGGCGAGGTGCGGGCGTTCAGCGCCGTGTCTCTGGGGAGCATGTCTGCCGTATCCGGGCAGGGCGGGGCTATCGACCCCTGCCCACGAACAGCCCTTCGCGAGCAGGGGCCGGTGGATCACTCCGCGGTGGCGGTCAGGCCGACGACCTTGCCGACACTCTCGTTCCAGTCCGTGCGCGTCTCGGCATCGACACGTGCCGCCCAAGCAGGCAGGACGGTGTCTTCGAGCGCCGCACGTGCGCGTTTGGCATCGTCATCGCTGAAGTCGACCAGCGTCATGTCGGCGCTCTTGCCCAGCGGGCAATCGCCTTCACCGGTCAGGCAGGCCACGCCACGCGCGGTCTCGCCACGCGCGTTTTCCCACACCGGCGCGGTGAACTCGCTGTCCACCTGTTGCTGGATCAGCGTTTGGCTATCAGCGCTCAGGCTCTGCCACTTGTCCTGGTTGATGGCGGTGATCACGTAATCCCAGCCGCCCAGCGGCAGCGGCATCAGGTGGCTGGAGACTTCGTGCCAGCCGGCGCTGTAGCCGGAGAGCGAGCCGGTGACGGCGCAGTCGATCACGCCACGTTCCAGGGAGCCCGGCACCTCGTTGAAGGCGATGTTGAGGCTCTGCGCGCCCAGCGCCTCGATGAACTCACCGGTGGAGCGGCCGCTGGCACGTACCTTCTTGTCCTTCAGACCATCGAGCCCTTCGATCGGGGTATTGCAGAACAGCACCTGGGCCGGATACGGCACGATCGCCAGCACATGGCTGTTGAAGCGCTTGTTCATGGCGGATTCAGCCAGTGGGCGGAAGGCTTCGGCCACCTTCTGGGCCTCCTCGGCCGTCGGAGCCATCATCGGCAGATCCAGGCCTTCGAGTTCCGGCGCGTCCGACACGGTGTAATCCGCCACGGTCATGCCGACATCGAAGACGCCATCGCCCAGGTAGCGATAGACGTCAGAGCCGGGGATGCCCATCTGGTCGAAGGTGGTCACCTGGGTGCTGAGTTCACCGCTGCTGGCTGCTGGCAGCGTCTCGCTCCAGAAGGGCTTCTCGAACTGACGGTTGAGCTCCAGGCTGCTCCAGCTGCCTACCACGTTGAGGGTGTCGGCAGCATTGGCGCTACCGACAGCGGCGAGCGCGAGACCCAGGGCGGAGAGGGCAAAACGTGTCTTCATGGGAGTCACCATTGTTGTTGTGCATCTGGTGTTATCGAAAGAATCTGACGGTCTTGTCTGTTGCGGAGCAGGTCCGTGGCTCCCACAAGCGGTCATCCGTATTTGAGGCGATGATTGGGGATATCGGTGATCAGCATGTGGCCCGGGCTGTGTGCGATGGCCAACGGCAGGCGCGCATTCTCCAGCGCCAGTTGCGGCGTGACGCCACAGGCCCAGAACACCGGCAGGTCGCCTGTCTCAAGCGTAGGTGCATCGCCGAAATCAGGGGTGTTGATATCGGAAATGTCAATCAAGGCGGGGTCACCCAGATGGACGGGCGCGCCGTGGACGCGGGGCATGTCGGTGGTGATCTGGATGGCGCGAATGGCATGCGCCGCCGACATCGGACGCAGGGACACCACCAGGTTGCCGTGGAAACGACCGGCACTGATCAGCGGAATGTTGGTGCGATACATCGGCACGTTGCGCTTCAGGCGCGCATGGCGAACCTCGACGCCTTCGTTGAGCAGCGCCTCTTCAAACGAGAACGAGCAACCGATGGAAAACGCCACGAAATCGTCCTGCCACAGGGCGGCGATATCCGTGCGCGTTTCTACAAGCTTGCCGTGACGGTAGATGTGATAGGCGGGCAGGTCGTGGCGCAGGTCGATGTTCTCACCGAGCCCTGTCGGGGCGGGAGAACCGACGGCCGTGACATCCAGCAACGGGCAGGCCTTGGGATTGGCCTGGCAGAACTGCAGGAATTCGCCGGCAGCCTCGGCTGGCAGAATGATCAGGTTCGTCTGGGCAAAGCCTGCAGCGATACCGCTGGTGTGGCTGGCCCAATGACCGCTACGGATCTGTTCGCGCGCCTCGCGGGGGGACGACGCGGCACTGAGAAGTGTCTGGGGCATCGTGGGGGCTTCTTGTGAAGTTGTTGTTGTCTGTCTTCACCATAAGAAGCACGCCCAGATAAATCCAATCGATTTTTATCGAGTCAAGTCATCGGAAATTCCTTTCATGTGGTGTGTGAAATGGCCCGTCGCAGGCCCGTGAGACGTGAGCGAGACAGGAAACGTGGGAGCAGGAACATGGGGAATGCGAGAGCGTCGTTGGCAGACAGCGATGCTCAGGACAGGCGTGAATGCGCCTCCTGATCCTGGCGGGCGATCTCGATGGCCAGTTCACACACGCCTTCGGCGAGAGCGCTTTCCATATGGGTCGGCCAGGAGGCGGTGAAGGTCAGCTCGGGCAGGTCGCAGGGCAGGCTGAGCAGGGTGCCCTGGCGGATTTCCTCGGCGACGATGCGCGGCGGGATGGCGCCGACGCCCAGGCCATCCAGGGTCATGCGCACGATGGTCCACAAGGAGCTTGAGCAATGCAGCTTCACGTCATCGAGTCCCATCTGATGCAGCATGGAGCCAAGTTCATGGTGCGGCCGGCTGTTGCGGGCAAACGAGATCAGCGGCAGAGCATTCAGGCGTCGCAAGGAGAAGTTGTCTTCGGTGAAGCCAAGAGACGGGCTGGTCACGAAGCCCATCGTGTAGTTGCACAGAAAGCGGTTGAGCACGTTCTCCGCCGTGACCGGCCCCATCAGGAAGGCGAGATCGATATCGCCGGCGGTGAGCATGGCGGCAAGCCCCGGGGAGCTGTCGACTTCCAGTTCCAGGGTGAGATCCGGGTAACGGCGCGCCAGTTCGGCCAGAAAGCCGGGCAGCCAGCTGTGCGCCACGGTCTCCACGACGCCCAGTCGCAACACGCCCTGGAAGGGCGTGCTCAACGCCATCATGGATAGCGCTTTCTGGCGCGCTTCCAGCAGCGCCTCGGCGTGACGATAGAATTCGCGCCCCTTGAGAGTGGGCTGTACCGGTCGGCGAGTGCGCTCCAGCAGGCGGGTTTCCAGGGTGGTTTCCAGCTTGTTGATACGTTCGGAGATCGACGGCTGGGTCAGATGCAAATGCTGGGCAGCCAGTCGGAACGATCCCAGGCGGGTGATCCACACGAAGGCTTCCACTTCCTTGAAATCGAACATGGCCAGATCCTGTCTCAATGGATGATGCAACCCTGGGCCCACACTATCATTCGTTGAGAAATTGCGTTCTCTGCTGCTTGTGTTCCGGTACGATGTGAGGCATCAAGAGATGGTTGATTTTCATGAAAAGGAATGATGATGAAGACTAGTATGCGACTTGTCAGCCTGGTGATGCTGGGCACCTTTTTCATGGCGGGGTGCAGTTATACGCCGGCGCGAATCGATGCCGAGCCTATCATCGAAATCGGTGATGGACATCATGATCACAAGCGTGGAGGTGGCAGCTTCTGTCCGCCGGGGCAGGCCAAGAAAGGCAACTGCTGATCACATCGAATCACAAGGAGCCGCTCATGCGGCTCCTTTTCGTTGCTGAGCGCTTGTCGTGTATCGTGACACGCCACTTCTCGAGTCGCTCGACTTGCCAGGACGTCTGAGGTGTCCTGAATCTGGCCTCATTCCCATCGCTGCCGGCAGGTACCGTATTCCATGCTCAATCCCAAGGCGCTGACGGCG
The DNA here is from genome assembly GCF_027947415.1 of Cobetia sp. MMG027. NCBI lineage: Bacteria > Pseudomonadati > Pseudomonadota > Gammaproteobacteria > Oceanospirillales > Halomonadaceae > Cobetia > Cobetia sp. MMG027. Next base: position 174,941 of record NZ_JAQJIO010000008.1, on the reverse strand, counting down.
CTGAATGAAATCATCCGCCGGGGTTCACTGCGCCGCGCGGCCAGACACTTGAATCTCGACCCTTCCGCCGTCAGCCGCCAGATCAAGCAGCTGGAAGAAGAGGTGGGTGTCGCGCTGTGCGAGCGCAGCGAGACGGGCATGCGTGCAACCCAGGCCGGCGTATTGCTGCTGGATCATTTCCATCGTCAGCAGGCGGCGGAGGCCGCAGCGCTCTCGCAGCTGAGTGCCCTGCAGGGGCTGCGTAGCGGTGAGGTGAGAATCGCGGTGGGCGAGGGCTTCATCGCCGATCTGATCTCGCTGCCCTTGCAGAGCTTCATGGCGCGTCATCCCGGTATCGAAGTCGTGGTGCGCATGGCGGGGGTGAATGAGGCGACCGAGCTGTTGCGCGACTTCGAGGTGGATATCGCGCTGCTCTACGCCCCGCCGGTAGACCCGATTCTCTGCTGTCATGTGGAGACCTGCCAGCCGTTGGACCTGATCGTGCCGGCGGCACATCCGCTGCTCGAGATCGGCAAGCCATTGACGCTTGCACAGGTGGCGGATTGGCCACTGGCATTGATCGACGAGTGCACCGGCATGCGCCAGATGGTGAATCAGGCGGCGCAGCAGGAGCGGGTCTCGCTGCGCGCGCAATTGCGCACCAATTCCGTCTCGGTGCTCAAGAACTTCGTGAGATCAGGGATCGGTGTCACCTTCATGCCCGAGCTCAGCGTGGTGGAGGAGTTGCGGCGTGGCGATATCTGCCTGCTGCCGATGCAGCATCCGGCCCTGGCACAGACCCGCGCGCAGATATGTACGCGGCGCGGGCGTGAGATGACGGTGGCCGTCGAGGCCTGCCTTACCCACCTGCAGCAGGGATTGCGGTTCTTCACCGCAGACGCGCCGCGCCTGCTTGGCAAGTGACACCCGCTGGACAGCGCCGCGAGTGGGTCAATCCTCGGCGCATCCAGTCTTGACGGCTTCTCGTATCAGAGTCTGGGCATAGTGATATCTCACGACAACAACACCTGATGCGAGGATTTCCTCCGATGCTGAGCCCCCTCAAGACACTACTGGCGCTGGCAGCGCTTCCTTTCAGTCTGCAGGCCCAGGCCTATGAGATAGAACCTCTCGGAGAGGGGCTCTATCGATTCATCGATGATCGCCATCGCTCCGTGTTCATGATCACCGATCAGGGCGCGCTGGTGACGGACCCGATGAATCACGCTGCGGCGAGCTGGTTGAACAACGAGATCAAGCAGCGCTTCGACACTCCGGTTCGCTATGTGGTGTATAGCCACAACCACAGTGATCACATCTATGGCGGCGAGGTCTTCGACACGCCGGATACCACCTTCATCGCGCACCGGCTGGCAGCTCAGGATATCGCCAACACCCGGGCGAAGGCCGTACCGCCGGATCTCGTCTTCGAGGATGAAATGACCTTGCGACTGGGCGGCAAGGAAGTCCAGCTGCGCTATCACGGCCCGAATGACGGGCGCGGGTCGATCAGCATGTACTTCAAGGACCACACCACGATGTACGTGGTGGACTGGATCGTCATCGGGCGCATGCCGTGGCAGAAGCTCTGGAGCTATGACATCCAGGGCATGATCAATTCGACGCGTGAAGTGCTGGAATATGACTTCGACACCTTCGTTGGCGGGCATGCCGAGATCGGTGATCACGCCGATGTCGAACGCTACCTGACCTATCTGGAGTCACTGTATTCCCAGGTGACGGAGGGCATTCTTGCCGGCAAGTCACTGGAGCAGATCCAGCAGGAGGTCGATCTCTCCGAGTACAGGGATCTGGCTCAGTATGAGGAGTGGGTCGGTCTCAATATCGAGGGCGTACATGAACGCCTGATGGAAGAGTCCGGCATGGGCTGGCGCAGTGATCTCAAGGGTGAGCATACCCACTGACGATGTAGCGCCTCGTTCAGCCCTGCTTCGCTCAACACTGCCTAGTTCAGCACGGCCTCGCCGTGTCATTGAAATGGCCCCGAAAACTCCGGTTTTCGGGGCCATCTTGGTCTTTGGGTACGTCAGGTCTTTGGATATGTCAGGTCTGTGGGAACGCCAAGCCTGAGATGGGCTTGTCAGGTCCAATGGGTGTGGACGAAAAAACAACACTCGCATGATTGATTAGTCTACAGCGACAACGCTACTTTCGACGTGTGAGGGTAACGCCTACCACCCGGCTGGCCACAGTGCCATATCCCCGGGACGGCGTTTCTCCCGCCGCATACCACCGATATCTACAAAAACAAAAGGGAATCCACATGTCCTTGTCCAAGACATCTCTGCTGCGCAAGACGCTTACCGGTTCCACTCTGGCGCTCAGCCTGCTGGCGGCCAGCGTGCAGGCCCAGACCATCAATCTCAGCTACAACGGCGCACCGGATGCCGACAAGAATGCCGTGCACGTCTTTGCCAGCAACCTGAAGACGCTGGTGGAAGAGAAGACCGATGGTGAGCTGGAGCTCAAGCTCTACCCCAACAGCATGTTGGGAGAGGAGCAAGAACGCATGGAGCAGGTCATCAGCGCACCGAGCCTGAACATCGCCTCCTTCGCGGGCATGGCCCCCATCGTGCCGGAAGTCTATGTCAGCGCCACGCCGTTCATGTTCGACGGCTTTGATGAGGCGCGTCGTTTCTTCGATGAAGGTCAGTACTGGCAGCAGGTGCAGCAACTGTTCAGTGAGCGCACCAACGGCGCCGAGATTCTGGCCGTCGTGGAGGAGGGGGGCTTTCTGGCGTTCACCAACGACAAGCGTCCGATCACCAGCCCCGATGACTTCGAGGGGCTTCGCTTCCGCGCGATGGACCCGAGCCAGGTAGCGCTCTATGAGGCCTTCGGCGCCTCGGGTACGCCGATTCCGTGGACGGAAGTCTACATGGCGCTGCGTACCGGGGTGGCGGATGGCCAGATGAACCCGCCGATGTACATCCTGCTGGGCAGTCTGCAGGAAGTGCAGAAGTACCTGACGCTGGCCAACATCCAATACTCGGATCAGTTCCTGGTCGCCAATGGTCAGCTGCTCGAGAGCCTGTCTGACGAAGAGCGCACCGCACTGCTCGAGTCAGTCAAGGAAGCTAATGCCCAGGCCCGTCAGGACAACCAGAGCCAGGTCGAGTCACGCATCGCCTTGCTTGAAGAGCAGGGCATGCAAGTGATCCGCCCGAGCGAGGCAGACCTCGAGGCATTTCGCAGCAAGGGCCAGCCGGCCTACCTCGAGTGGCTCAAGAGTCAGGACATCGCACCAGAGCTGATCGATACCGCGATGAAGGATGCCGGTCTCTCTTCATGAGGGGCATGTGAGGCGCGTGGTTTCCACAGCGCTCAAGTGCCCAAGCGTGACTCGACGTCAGCGCCTCTCGACGTGAGAGAGCCCTGGGCCTGACGAGCTGATGCTGCAGTTCCCCCGATGCCCGGGGAATGTCGTCCGGGCATCGGGGCTCTGATTCTCCCTCCTTTCTGGTGGATTGCGGTAAATGACTTCCATGACTCCTTCACGACTGTCTTCTTTCAGGGAAGGCCTGCTGCATGCCTGTGGCCGCGTGACGCTGGCGCTCGCGGCGATGCTGCTGGCTTCCACGGTGCTGATCATGCTCTACGGCGTGGTGATGCGCTATGTACTGGGCGGCGCGCCCATCTGGGTCGATGAGCTAACCCGCTATCTCATCATCGCCAGTGTCATGCTGGCGATCGGCGTCGTCTGGGCAGAAGGGGCACACATGCGCGTGGCGCTGCTGGAACGGCGTCTGCCTCCGCGCCTGGCCAGGGGGCTGATCCATTACCAATGGTGGCTGACGCTCGTATTGATGGCTGGCGCGACCTGGATGACCTGGCACTACGCCATGTCGGCGAGCATGTTCCGCACCATGGGGCTGGGCATCAGCCGCAGCGTGCCGATGCTGTCGATGCCGATCGGTTTCGCGTTGATCACGGCCCAGGTGCTGTTGCATGGCCCACGGCCGTTGAGATCCCAGACCCTGGAGATCGCACCGGACGAGGAGGCCGCCGACCTTCCGGCGCATGATGACAGGACAGGAGGGCCGCGCACATGATCTGGGCAATGCTGGCCATCTTCGTGGTGCACGTCCTGCTGGGCCTGCCGCTGTTTCTCTCCCTGCTCGCCACCGCCGTGACCGGCTTTCTGTTCATCGATATCTCGATGCTGGAACGTCTCGGACCACAGCAGTTCTTCGGTGGCATCAATGCCTTCTCGCTGATGGCGATTCCGCTGTTCATCCTTGCCGGCAACCTGATGAACATCAGTGGCCTGACCGAACGCCTGATGCGCCTGGCGCGGCTGATGGTCGGGCATCTGCGCGGTGGCATGGGCCACGTGAACGTCGTCTCCAGCGTCTTCTTCGCCGGCGTCAATGGCTCGGCGGTCGCCGATACCTCCGCGCTCGGCTCGTTGCTGGTGCCCGCCATGCGCAAGGAAGGCTATTCGACGTCCTTCGCCGCAGGCCTGACCGCAGGCAGCTCGTTGATCGGGCCGATCATACCGCCCAGCATCTTCATGATCCTCTACGCCTCGTTGACCAATACCTCCGTGGGCAGCCTGTTCCTGGCCGGGGTCGTGCCCGGACTGGTATTGGCGGTGGCGTTCATGGCGATGAATGCCTGGTATGCCCGTCGCCATGGCCTGCAGGCGCGCGGTCAGGCACCGGCACGCAGTGAAGTGATCTCGGCAGTCATCGGCGCGCTGCCGGCACTGGTCGCGCCGGTGATCATCGTCTCCGGTATCGTGCTGGGCATCGTGACCCCGACGGAATCCGGCGCCTTGATCGTCGCTTACGTCCTGCTCTGCGGGTTGTGTCAGGGGCCGCTCAAGCTTGTCGAGGTATGGGGTGCCATCAAGGATACGGCGCGTCTGACCAGTGCCATCTTCGTGATCATGGCGGTGTCGTCCATCGTCAGCTGGCTGCTGTCTTATGCCCAGGTGCCCAATCAGTTCGTGGCCTTGCTGACGCCCTACATCGACAGCCCGATCCTGATCCTGTTGCTGCTCAGCGCCATCACCTTCGTCACCGGCATGTTCATGGAAGAGGTCTCGGCGCTGATGCTGCTGACGCCGATCTTCGTGCCCGTGGCCATGGCCGCCGGCATCGACCCCGTGCATCTGGGGGTCATCATCACGCTCAATATCACTATCGCGCTGATCACGCCGCCGATGGGGGCCTGCGTCTTCGTGGCCGCCGCGGTCAGCAAGCTCGAGATCACCTCACTGTTTCGCACCATCTGGCCCTTCGTGCTGGTGGCAGTCGCGGTACTGCTGATGCTGATCGTCTTCCCGCCCTTAACTCTGTGGTTGCCGACCCTGTCTGGATAACACCTCATGACGTCATCACTGACTTTTACGCCTCCTGCCATCCCGAGTCATGACGAGCCGGATTGGTCGCAGGTGACCTGCATCCCCGTGAAGGGCTGTGACAGTCCTCTGGTGCCCACCAGCCTCGGGCCGTCATGCCTGAAGGTCTATCCCGCCTACGCACGCCTCGGCATTCCCGGGGCGGTCAATGAATGTCTGGTGCGGCGTGCGGTGTATCAGCGCCTGCTGCAGGCCGCCCGCGCCTTGCCGGAAGGGCTGTCGCTGGTGGTGATGGATGGCTGGCGACCCTGGCGGGTACAGCAGTATCTTTTCGAGACGCTGTATCAGTCGCTCAAGACGCATGACCCCTCGCTTTGCGAGGCCCAGCTGCTGGCGCGTACGCGGGAATTCGTCTCCTTGCCCAGTCGTGATCCTGACGCGCCGAGCCCGCACCTCACAGGCGGTGCCGTGGATGTCACGATCTGCGATGCCGATGGCTTGCTGCTCGAGATGGGGACGCTGTTCGATGAGGCGACACCTGAATCCCACGCCGATTATTTCGAACGTCATCCGCCTGGCGCAGACACGCCCCAGGCTGAGGCACGCGACAACCGGCGGCTGCTTTATCACGTCATGACCCAGGCCGGTTTCACCAACCTGCCCAGCGAATGGTGGCACTTCGACTTCGGGGATCAGCTCTGGGCCTGGTACCGCGGCGAGCCCGAGGCACTCTTCGGTCCGGCGGAGATGGACAGTATCGAGAGTCTCTGGAAGCGGTCTCTGCAATAGCGACTCATGGCGGGTCGCACGGATAGGCCATGCACAGCGCCAGACACAAGACGCCCCGCTCGATGACCTCTCGAGCGGGGCGTCTGTCATTCTGTGTAAGGGAAATCACGCCTCAGCTGACGATCTCGGCCTGATCCAGCATGGCGTGGAAGAGCACGTTGCAGCCGGCGTGCAGGTCCTTGGGGGCGGCGTTCTCGATCTCGTTGTGGCTGATACCGCCTTCGCAGGGCACGAAGATCATGCCGGCGGGAGCGATACGGCCCATGAAGATGGCGTCGTGACCGGCCCCGCTAACGATGTCGAGATGCGAGTAGCCGAGTTGGCTGGCGGCATTGCGCACCGCGTTCACGCAGTTGTCGGCGAAGTGCTCGGGGACGAAGTCGGCGGTAGGGGTGAGCTCGAAGGCCAGGCGGTGACGTTGGCTGACGGCTTCGACGACTTCCTTGAGTTCGGCGACCATCGCGGTGAGGGAGTGGGGCTCCAGCGAGCGCAGGTCGATGGTCATGTTGACCTGACCCGGAATGACGTTGCGAGAGCCCGGATGGACCTGCATCACGCCCACGGTGCCGCGACCGTGCGGTGCATGCTCGATGGCGATGCGGTTGACGGCGACGGTGATCTCGGCCGCCCCGAGCATGGCGTCCTGGCGCAGCGACATGGGTGTGGGGCCCGCATGGGCTTCCTGGCCGGTCAGCGACAGATCGAACCAGCGCTGGCCCAGCGCGCCCATCACCACGCCGATGGTGGTCTCTTCATCTTCCAGGATCGGGCCCTGCTCGATATGGCTCTCGAAGAAGGCGCGCACGTTCTCGCGGGGGATCTCATCGCTGCCCCGATAGCCGATGGCATCCAGCGCTTCGCCGGCGGTCACGCCATCCGTGTCCTTCTGGGCCAGCATCTCGTGCAATGACAGTTGGCCGGTATGCACGCCGGACCCCATCATGCAGGGCGCGAAGCGACAGCCTTCCTCGTTGGTCCAGACCACCACCTCCACCGGGCAGCGGGTCTTAATGTCGTGCTGATTGAGGCTGCGCAGCACTTCCAGTCCCGCCATCACCCCGAAGCAGCCATCGAACTTGCCGCCCGTGGGCTGGGTATCGATGTGGCTGCCGGTCATTACCGCCGGGGCGTCCGGATCGGTGCCGGCGCGGCGCGCGAAGATGTTGCCGATGGCATCGATACGGATCGTGCAGCCTTCGGCCTTGCACCATTGAATGAAGAGGTCGCGCGCCTGGCGGTCCAATTCGGTCAGCGCCTGGCGGTTGACGCCGCCCTTGGGCGTGGCGCCCAGCTCGGCCAGGGTCATCAGGGATTGCCACAGGCGATCACTGTCGGTGCGCAGCTCGCTCAGGGTGCTGACGGGGGAGGTATCCATCTGGGCAGTGGTCATCGATTTCCTTCCTCTCGTGAATATTGTTCTTGTGATGTGTCGTGCGGTGTCAGGCTCTGCTGTCGGCCATCAGCTGCGCCGGAGTGACGAGCAGCTGGTCGGCCATTTCCACCTCGAGGGCCGTCATATGGTGCTCGGCATCCTGCATGTGCTCCGTCATGAGCTGACGGACCTGTTCGTGATCCTGCTGGCGGAACGCCGTGATCAGGCCGGTGTGGTAATGCTGATTGGCGGCATCGAACTGCTTGCGCTCCGGGAGATAGGCCTTCTTGATGACGACAAGCTCGTGCAGCATGTCGTTGAGGAACTGGCACATGAAGCTGAGCAGCGGGTTGGGACAGGCGCGCGCCAGTACCTGATGGAACTCGATTTCCAGAAAACGCTGGCGACGCTGGTCCTCGTCCTGTGGCTGATGGCAACTGCAGTCACTGACATTGTGCTCGAGCGCCACCAGGTCTTCTTCGCTGAGCAGGCCCACCACCGATACCGCCATCTCGACTTCCAGCAGCCGACGCAGCTGATAGACCTGGGCGCCATTGAGCGTCTTGAAGTGCAGGAAGCTTCTCAGCATGCGACTGGCGGGCTCCATGCTCGGCGCATTCAGCACGGCGCCGCCATTGGGGCCCGTCTTCAGCGTGATCAAGCCTTCGACTTCCAGAATCTTGAGGGCTTCACGCAGCGTGCCCTTGGCGCAGCCGTATTGCGCCATCAGCGCCTTCTCGTTGGGTAGCCGGTCACCTTCACGCAACCCGTCACGCACGATGCTGCGCCTCAGATCATCGCTGATCAGCTCGGCCAGTTTCTGGCGTTTGGGAGCGCCAGAGCCATTGCTGGTGCGTGACGTGATCAGTGGTGGAGGCGATGTCGGCATGCGATGTCCTGAGCGGAGGCGAGTCATTCATATTTATTCGTATAAATAAGCTTTAGTCGCGGACTCGAGCGCTGTCAAACCCGCAATGCGAACGTGAGCGTCGCGAATTCGATCAAGGACATGACGCGTCGCATCAAAGGCTGCGCATTGGCGAAGTTCCGGGTGGCAGTCTTGAAAAGCGCCTGGTCTGACATAAGGTTTTTCTCTTCGACCCCGCGAAAGGAGGCCCTATGGAAACGCATGACTCTCAGCGAACGCGTGACGCCGATATCGTCATCGTCGGTGGCGGTGCCGGCGGACTGGAACTGGCGGTCCGCCTGGCCAAGGCAGGCCACAAGGACGTGTTGCTGATCGATCGCGACACCAGTCACGTGTGGAAGCCGCGCCTGCATGAGATCGCGGCGGGCCTCGGACGGCGCCAGGTCGATGAGTTGGGGTATGCCGGTCTGGCGGAGCAGTGGGGATTTCGCTTCGAGTGCGGCACCCTCGAAGGCGTGGACCCTGAACAACGCCAGATCACCCTTGCGGCGATACCGGGCAGGGAAGATGACGCGACCGCCGAGGTGCCGGTCCGCGTCAGAGGTTATCGCCAGCTGGTACTGGCCCTGGGAGGGGTGACACCTGACATGGGCGTCGAGGGCGTGCTGGAGCATGCCTGTCTGCTTGATTCGCCCGAAGACGCCGAACGTATTGCCGAGCGCTTCTCGCGTGGCTTGCTGGCCAATCATGTGGCGATGGAAACAGCACCGACAGGGGATTCAGGCGCGTCAGCCACCCAGGACGGCGCTCAGGATGGCGCCAAGGGTGGCGCTCAAGAGTCTCCGGGGCGGCCGTATCAGGTGGTGATCGTCGGCTCCGGTGCCACCGGTGTCGAGCTCGCGGCGTATCTGCATGAGGCACGTGGCAGACATGATGCGCCTGCGCCGAAGGACTCGCGGGTCGAGATCACGATCCTTGAGGCCACCGAGACCTTCATGCCGGGGGTCTCCGAGGAACTGCGCGAGGCGATCCATCAGCGACTCGAGGCACAGGGCATCAATATCGAACTGTCTCGTCAGGTCGCCAAGGTGTCACCCGGCAGCGTCGAGATCAGCGAAGGTGACGAGTCCGTGACACGCGAGGCAGACCTGGTGGTCTGGGCGGCGGGTCGTGTGGGGCCTGCCATCGTCGAGGAGATCGAAGGTCTGGCCAGCAACAAGAAGCGTCAATGGAAGGTGACGCCCGGACTGCAATGCCTTGAGCAGGAAGCCATCTTCGCGCTGGGCGACTGTGCCTGCATCGATGAGGCACCCTTGCCACCCACGGCACAGGTGGCCAGCGAACAGGCCGAGTTCCTGGCGGAAGAACTGCCGCGTCGCCAGCAGGGCGAGGTGGCTCAGGTCTTCGAGTTCAAGGATCGCGGCACGCTGTTGTCACTGGCCAGGGCGGGCAGCGTCGGTGAGCTCGGTGGCAAGCTCAGCGCCAAGCTGAGCCATGCACAAGGCAACGATGGGCATGAGGATCTGCAGGTGAGAGGGCGCTTTGCACGCGCGGCCTACCAAGGACTGCAGCGTCAGCATCAGTTCCTGCTGCTGGGGCCGCTCAAGGGCTCAGCCGAGGTGGTCAGTGACGTTCTGCGCCATGCCATGGGACCGCGACTCAAGGTGCATTGAGGCAAGCCCATGCAAGCCGGTGCGCTGGCCCGAGAGGGCAGCGTGCAAAGGAGGACAGGCCGACAAGTGCCGTGGTGGATTCCATCGGCGCATGTCGGCCTGACATCAAAGGTTCGTGTTTCTCACGAGCTTCTGGTCTGTGAACTGGCCACCGGATAGGTGCCGGGCCTGAGAATATGCGTGTCCACGTTATGGATATCCCGCAGTCCGCACAGGGCCAGCGTGGTATCGAGCTCCTTGTGGATGATCTCCAGGGTCTTCGTCACGCCTTGCTCGCCCATGGCGCCGAGTCCATACATGAAGGCGCGTCCCAGGTAGACGCCCTTGGCGCCCATCGCCACCGCCTTGAGCACATCCTGGCCAGAGCGAATCCCGCCATCCATGTGGACCTCTGTCCTGTCGCCGACCGCCGCGAGAATGTCCGGCAGAGCGGAGATGGAGGAGGCCGCACCATCGAGCTGACGTCCACCGTGGTTGGAGACGATCACGGCATCGGCGCCTGCCTGAACGGCCATCTCGGCATCCTCCGGCTCCATGATGCCCTTGATGATCAACTTGCCGCCCCAGCGATCCTTGATCCATTTGATGTCATCCCAGCTCAGGCTGGGGTCGAACTGACTGGCGGTCCATTTCGACAGGGAGCTGAGGTTGTCGGCGTCCTTCACGTGACCGGCGATGTTGCCGAAGCTGTGGCGCTTCGTCTTCAGCATGCCGGCGCACCAGCGCCACTTGGTCGCCAGGTTTAGCGCGGTGGCCACGGTGGGACGAGGAGGGACACTCAGGCCATTGATCAGGTCCTTGTGGCGCTGGCCGATGATCTGCAGATCAGCGGTGAGCACCAGCGCGGAACATTCCGCCGCCTTGGCGCGATCGATCAGCCGTCCGATGTAATCCTTGTCGCGCATCACGTAGAGCTGGAACCAGAAGGGGCGTGTGCTGACGGATGCGACATCCTCGATGGAGCAGATGCTCATGGTCGAGAGCGTGAAGGGCACGCCGAAGTCACTCGCCGCCCGCGCGGCCAGCATCTCGCCATCGGCATGCTGCATGCCGGTGAGGCCTGTGGGCGCGATCGCCACCGGCATGGCCACATCCTCTCCCAGCATCTGCGTGCGCAGGGTGCGATTGTCCATGTCGACCATCACCCGTTGACGCAGTCCGATGGCGGCAAAATCAGCCTCGTTGGCGCGATAGGTGGTTTCCGTCCATGAGCCGGAGTCGGCATAGTCGTAGAACATCTTCGGCACACGGCGTTTCGCCAGGCGTTGCAGATCATTGATGCAGGTGATGGTCATGCAGAACTCCATCCAAGGAGAGAAGGCGGATCGTTCGAGGTCCAGGGACATCGCCAAGGGGGTGCTGGGCTTACTGTCTCCGATGGATGGGGGGTTCACCATTGGCGATACGTCTATCTGTCGAGGACGCCTGTGCCATAGCATCATGGCAATGATGCAACCGACCTGCTGCACGACGTCTGCAGACGGACACGTTGACTGCGCGGCCTGAGGTGTCAGGTAGCGCCCCCATGAAAGGTGATGGACCCATGAGATTTGCCTGTAGCGCCTCAGCCGATGGTCGGCGCCCGACAACGCCGCGCGATCCGGCCAGGCCCCAAGGCGCGGCAAGGGCAAGAGTCCTGCGTCGTGGGCGTGACGCGATGCTGGCGTCCTGTCTGTCATGGCTGATGATCAGTCCGGCTCACGCAGCGTCCGTGATCGCTTCCGAGGCGGAGCGTGAGGGGCTTGTGGTCGCCAATCTGCAGGAAATAGAGCAGCGGGTCGGCGCGCGCCTTGGTGTGACGGTACTGGATACTGCCGATGGCAGACGTGTCAGCTGGCGGGGTGATGAGCGTTTCCCCATGAGCAGCACCTTCAAGGTGCTGGCATGCGGCAATCTGCTCTCGCGGGTGGATGCCCGCCAGGAGTCGCTGTCACGCAAGGTGGAGATTCGCCCGGCGGATCTCGTGACCTACTCCCCCGTCACTGAACGTCAGGTGGAGGGCGATGGCATGACACTGGCGGCGTTGTGCCGCGCCACCATCACCACCAGCGACAATACCGCCGGCAACCTGATTCTCGATGCCATCGGTGGGCCTGTCGGGCTGACGAATTATCTGCGGACTCTGAAGGATGACAGCACACGTCTGGATCGTCGTGAAACGGCGCTCAATGAGGCCACTCCGGGTGACCCCCGTGATACCACCACCCCCGACGCGATGGCGTCCACCCTTCAGCGGCTGCTGCTGGGGGAGGCGCTGAGCGAGGCGTCGCGTCTCACGTTGCAGGGCTGGATGCTGGCCAATACCACGGGAAGTGACAAGCTGCGTGCCGCCTTGCCGGATGACTGGCAGATCGCTGACAAGACCGGGGGCGGGGGGCATGGCACCAACAATGATATCGCCATCATCTGGCCGCCGAATCACGCCCCGTTGATCGTGGCGGTCTATCTGACCGAGAGCGAGGCCGAGCGTGCGGTGCGTGACGCCGCGATTGCCGATGTCGGGCGTCTGCTGGTGTCTGAGGTACTGGCCATCGAGGGACTGGCCAACGAGGGTGTGGACACGCACGCTGACAATTGATCGCGTGACGCGTGAGAGCACGTGCTGAAAGAGCGTGCCTGAAGGAGCGTGCCTGAGAAAGCCTGCGTGAAGCCTGGGCAACTCAGCGTTGCCGGCCCTGATGCCATCCTTTGCTTGTGACTCCTGCCTCTCGCCCGCATTGTGCCTGAACTGTATCCGCAATGGTTTGCCGGGGGAGATGGAACCCGCTCCCCCTGTCATGTCCGCTCATGAGCCTTGCCCAACCTGTTCCTGCACGTGTCTGGAGGATATCAATGTCCACACTGTTTTCCCCGCTGAAGCTCGGCCCGCTCACGCTGGACAATCGCATCATCATTGCACCGATGTGCCAGTACTCCGCCCAGGATGGCCGGATGCAAGCCTGGCATGACCAGCATCTCGGCAACCTGGCCCAGTCAGGTGCCGGCCTGCTGATCTTCGAGGCCAGTGCCGTCTCCCCCGAAGGGCGTATCACCCATGGCGATGTGGGGCTCTTTGACGAGGCAACGCGTGACGCGATGCAAGGTGTCGTCGAGCGTATCCGTCGTTATTCGCCGATGCCGTTGGCCGTGCAGATCGGTCACGCGGGCCGCAAGGCCTCATGCGAGAAGCCCTGGGAGGGCGGAACTGCCATTGCTCCGGGACAACCCAACGGCTGGCAGACTCTGGCACCCAGCGCGATTCCCTTCAGTGAAGGGGGGCCGCTTCCCGAGGCGATGAGCGCCGAGCAGATCGCCCAGACCATCGACGCCTTCGTGGAAGCGGCCCGGCGTGCCGTCGAGATCGGTCTCGACGGGATCGAGCTGCACGCGGCGCATGGTTATCTGCTGCATCAATTCCTGTCACCGTTGAGCAATCAGCGCGAGGACGACTATGGCGGTTCTTTGGAGAATCGCATGCGGCTGACGCTTGAGGTGTTCGACGCCGTTCGCGCCGCGATTCCTGACGAGGTCATGCTGGGTATCCGGATCAGCGCGACGGACTGGGTCGAGGGCGGCTGGGATCTCGCACAGAGCATCGAACTCGCCAAGGCGCTGGACCGTCGTGGCTGCCACTATCTGCATGTCTCAAGCGGCGGGCTCAGCGAGCAGCAGCAGATTCCGGTGGAACCCAACTATCAGGTCCCGCACGCCGAGGCCTTGAAGGCTCAGGTGGTCATGCCCGTCATCGCGGTGGGCTTGATCACCGAGCCACAGCAGGCGGAAGACCTGCTGGTGACAGAGCGTGCCGATGCCATCGCCCTGGCGCGTGGCATCCTCTACGACCCGCGCTGGCCCTGGCATGCGGCCGCCGCGCTGGGAGATACCGTCAAGGTCTCGCCCCAGTATCTGCGTTGCCAGCCGCATGGTCTGAAGTCATTGCTGGAGAATCAGCAGGACTGAAGTCCGTGAAAGGACATCGATGATTGACGCCCGCGTTCATGAGCCCTTGCTCGATGATCGCGGGCGTTCTTGTTTGCTCAATCCCCTTTTGGCTCAAGGCGGCGCTGCGCCAGCAGGGCGATGAAGGCTCGGGGGAGTACAGGATGGCTGGCAGTAATTATACGAGTGTGCAATAGTGACGGAAGATCCACCGCAACCCACTCGCTGCCAGTCGTGACACAAGGAGAGCTAATGCCAAGCCAAGCCCCGATTCTGGGTGTCTACCTGAGTGAATCCCTGGACCTGGACTGCCTCTACGGTGAGGCGCTGCGCCAGCTGGGCGAGGATGTCGTGCTGCAGAACCCGCATGAGATCGAAGACCCCACGGAGGTCGCGTTCGCCATCTGCTGGCAGCCGGGAGAAGACGCCTTCACGCCGTACCCCAATCTCATGCTTGCCATGTCGATCGCGGCGGGGGTGGATGCTCTGCTCAGTCATCCGGGGCTGTCAGATGAGGTTCAGGTGGCACGGGTGCGAGATCCGCATCAGGCATTTCTGATGGCCGGGTTTGCCGCGCATGAAGTGCTGCATCAAGAGCGCGAGTTTGCCGTCATGGCAGACAATGCCACGCGCCGTGAGTGGCAGCCCTTGCCGATGCGTGCGCCCGAGAAGGCGCAGGTGGCGGTGCTGGGCCACGGCAGCATGGGGCGCGCGGTGGTCACTTCGCTGTCGGCACTGGGATTCTCGGTGACGGTCGCCTGTCGCAGTGAACCTGTCGCACCAGTGCAAGGCGTGTGCTATCTGACGGGCGACAATGCGGTGATGGCCGCGGCTCAGGGGGCGGATTACCTGATCAACATCCTGCCGCTGACTCCGGTCACCGAGAATGTGCTGAATGCGACCCTGTTCGCCCAGCTGCGGCCGGGGGCCTGGCTTGTGCAGATCGGCCGCGGCGAGCACCTGGTGGAAGCCGATCTCGATGCGGCACTGGCGTCCGGTCAGCTGGCGGGCGCGACGCTGGACGTCTTCCGCGAGGAGCCATTGGCGCCCAATCATCGCTGGTGGCAGGACGCGCGCCTGCGCATCACGCCGCATGTCGCCAGTGACTCGCTCCCCGAGGTGGTCGCCGAGCAGGTGGTGGCCACGGCGCGCGAGTTGCGCAATGGCCTGCCGCTCACGTTGGGCGTGGATCGCCAGCGCGGCTATTGAGGCCCTAGGCTATTGAGGACCGGAAGGTGGAGGCGTCAAGGCTTTTCAGGGCTCAGCGGAGCCTTTCTCGACCCCAGACAGCGACATCTTGATCACAGGAGACAGCGACATGCAGACATCAACCATGAGTGACGCGGAATGGCAGGCACGCCTTGATCTGGCAGCCTGCTATCGGTTGGCGGCGCACTACCGCATGACCGACCTGATCTATACCCACATCACGGCGCGGGTGCCGGATGAGGAAGGGCATTTTCTGATCAATCCCTACGGCTGGCGCTGGGAGGAGATCACGGCGTCCTCGCTGGTCAAGATCGACGTCAACGGCCAGAAGGTCGATGACAGCGCCGCGCGGGTCAATCCGGCCGGTTTCACCATTCACTCGGCGATTCATGCGGCAAGTCATTCAGCCAGCTGGATCATGCATACCCATACGCGCGCCGGCGTGGCGGTGTCGAGTCTGGAAGAAGGGCTCTTGCCCCTGAATCAGATCGCCCTGCAGTTCCATGGTCGCGTCTCCTATCACGATTACGAGGGCATCGCGCTGGATCTGGATGAGCGCGAACGCATCGTGGCAAGCCTTGGCGACAATCCGGCACTGATCCTGCGCAATCATGGCCTGCTGACTACCGGTGCTTCTGCCGCCGAGATGTTCAACAACATGTTCTATCTCGAGCGCAGCTGCGAGATTCAGGTCGCAACCCTGTCCATGGGCCAGCCGGTGCGCCGCCTCTCGCCCGAGATCTGTGAGCATGTGGTCGGTCAGTACGACATGGCCATTCATGAGGAGGGAGATCTGGCGCTGGAGTGGGAATCTCATCTGCGACTGCTGGAGAGCCTTGGTTGTGACTATCGTTGCTAAAAGCATCGTTGTTGAAGGCATCGTCGTTGATCAGCCCATCGAATGCCTGATGCGCGGGAAAGCAACCGGACGGGAGATATCACGATGAGTCGCAAGGCATTCCAGCGGCTTTCCCAGAACCAGCGTCGTCGCGACCTGCTGGAAGCCACCTTGAGCTGTGTCGCACAGCACGGTCTGGCCGGTGCCAGCGTGCGCCGCGTGGCGGAGGCAGCCGGGGTCTCGCCCGGCCTGATTCGCCACCATTTCGGCACCAAGGACGACATGGTGCGGGCCGCCTATGCCTACATGATGGGCCAGCTGACCTCCGATATCGCCGATGCCAGCCCAGCCAGCGATGAGCCCCCGGCGTGTCGTCTGGCGCGCTTCATTGCGGCGAGTCTCACCCAGCCCAACCTGGCCGCCCACAAGATCTCCCTATGGGCGACCTTCATCGGCCGGGTGCGCCACGATGCCAGCTATTCGGCGGTGCACCAGGAAACCTATCGCGAGTTTCTCGACCTGCTCGCACAGCTGGTCCAGCCGGTACTGAATGCCCACGCGCTGCCCGCCACCGAGAGCGATTGTCAGGAGCTGGCGATCGCCCTCAATGGCTTGATCGATGGCCTGTGGCTGGAAGGCGGGCTGGAACACGGCCTCTATCCGGTCGAGCGGCTGCCCGCGATCGCCATGCGGGCGGCAGAGGGCATTCTGCGGCTGCCACAGGGCACCTTGCTTGAGCACGTCGCTGTCACGACATCACCCCCACCTCACAGGAGTTGAGCATGCGCTACGCCACCATTACCGAACGACTGAGTGATCTGGGCGGTGACAAATGGGCCGTTCACAGCGCTGCCCGCCAGCGTATCCAGGCCGGCGAGCCGATCATCGAGCTGACCATCGGGGAGCCGGATATCGCCACGCATCCGGCCCTGGTCGAGCACTGTGTCGAGGCGCTGCGCGCCGGGCGTACCCGCTATTCCGATGGCCGTGGTGAGCCGGGGCTGGTCGCGGCACTGGCCGAGCGCTACGCAGCACGCATGCCCGAGATCAGCGCAGACAACGTGCTGTGTTTCCCCGGCACTCAGACGGCGCTGTTCGCGGTGATGCTGGCGCTGGTGGAAGAAGGATGCGGCGTACTGACCGGCGACCCCTATTACGCCACCTATGAGGGCGTGATCCGGGGTGCCGGCGGTGACCTGCAGCCGGTACCGCTGCGCATGGAGCATGGCTTCGTGTTGCAGCCGGAAGATCTGGCCGCGGCCATCACGCCGCAGAGTCGCGTATTGCTGTTCAATACGCCGCACAATCCGACGGGTGCGGTGATGGACCGTGCGACGCTCGAGCGCATCGGTGAGCTGTGTCGCGAGCATGACCTGTGGATCGTATGTGATGAGGTCTATGAAGCGCTGATCTTCGCGGGCGAATTCGTCTCGCCGCTTGAGATCGAGGCACTGCGTGAGCGCACCGTGGTGGTGTCCTCCATCTCCAAGAGCCATGCTGCCACCGGCTTTCGCAGTGGCTGGGCCATCGGCTCAGCGGAATTCTGCCGCCGGCTGTTGCCTGTCTCGGAGACCATGCTGTTCGGCAACCAGCCCTTCATCGCCGACATGACCGAGGCCGCGCTGCGCGGGGATTTCGATACCACCGAGCGTCTTCGCGAATCACTCGGGCGCCGCGCGCGTCTGGTCCATGAGGCGCTGGCGGCCATCCCGCAGCTGTCCTCCAGCCTGCCCCAGGGCGGCATGTTCCTGATGGTCGATGTCTCACGCACCGGCCTGGACGGTGAGCAGTTCGCTTGGCGGCTGCTGGAACGGCAGCAGGTCGCGGTAATGCCCGGCAGTGTCTTCGGCGACTGCGGAAGGCCACTGGTACGTGTTGCCCTCACCGTGCCGGATGACACCCTGCTGGAAGCCGTGCAGCGCATGGCGACACTGTGTGATCAGCTGGAAGGGGAAGTCATCGTCTGAGGCGCGACTTCGGCCATGCACAGTCTTTCGCTCAATTTCGTGCAGGTTCACGTACAAACGCCGCTCATGAGCGGCGTTTGTACGTTCAGCGATGCTCATTTCAGGATATCATTTCCAGCCCATCTGCCAGACATCGTCCTGCTTCAGCTCACGCCAGCCCAGCACGTGATCGCGATGTGTCAGCACCGCCTGCAACACGACCTCGACCACATGCTCATCCTGCTCATCACGAATCACGCGCGTGACGATGAAATGTCGCTCACGATTCCTGGGTGTCACGGCGGTCCATTTGCTCTGCAACAGCTTTTCGGGGTTGATGCGGTTCATGCAATGTCTCGTCAGTAAAAAGGAAAAGGGAAAATGAGGAACAGGGGAGGGTATCTGAACTGGGGTAACGTGAGGATGAATCTGACCCTCAAGTCACTTCTTGAGGCCGCTCACTGCCCGAGCGGCGTTGCTCGCGCTCCTGCAGGTAGCGGGCAGGCGTGGTGCCGAGCAGTTTCTTGAACATGCTGATGAAGGCGTTGACGGACTGATAGCCGACGTCTTCCGAGACGCGCTGCACGCTCATGCCCTCGGCCAGCAGGCGGATCGCCACCACCAGGTGGAGTTGCTGGCGCCAGCGGCTGAAGCTCAGGCCGGTGTCGCGCTGGATCAGGCGGGCGAGGGTGCGTTCGCTCATCGCCAGTTCGCTCGCCCACTCGGCCAGGGTACGCCGATCATCCGGTGTCTTGATCAGGGCATCGCTGATGCGGGTCAGCCGCGGATCTTCAGGCAAGGGCAGATGCAGACGTTCGCTGGGCATGCAGGCCAGTTCTTCCAGCAGGACATCGACCAGCCGCGCTGTCGGCCCCTGTTCAGGATATGGCTGGGGCAGCTCCGCCAGACGCAGCACCAGCTCACGCAACAGGGGCGAGATCGACAGCGTACAGCTGTGGCTCGGCATCTCGAGCGCTCCGGGCTCGATGAACAGGTGGCACACGCGGCCGCCACGGGTCAGGTGGTTGCTGTGGGGCAGGTTGCCGGGAATCCAGACGCCGCTGTGCGGCGGCACCATCCACAGCCCTTCCGGCACGCGGCTGGTCACGACGCCATGCAGTGCGATGACCAGCTGTCCCTTGCGATGCTGATGGATCGGGACTTCCATCACCTGTTGTCCGGTATCCACATGCAGGGCGCTGGCCGGAATCTCGTAGATGTCCGGGTCATGTTCGCAGACGCTGCTGGAGAAGGGCACGGAGGAGTGACCGCTGGCGACTCCCGACGATGAGGTTGCGTCTCGCGTGGCAAGGGAAATCGGCGTCGCGGAGGTCCTTGAGGAGGTGGCTGACATGTCGGCTCGCAGATTGTCTGATTTCAGGTATCTGATGTCATGATGGCTCAATTCTGCAGCGATATTGGCGATTACGCTATCGTTAATCTGCGCGGGAATTCACCTCTGATGTGTCGTCCCGCTATCTGTCCGTTCCAAGTTCGCTGCGAGCGTCTCATGACTGAACTCTGCCACTCTTCTCCTGTTCGGCGATTGAGCCATCCTGCCGTGTTGATCGCCGGCATCCTGATGATTGCCATGAATCTGCGTGCGCCCTTTACCAGTATCGCGCCGTTGCTTGAGCGTCTGCAGGCGGCGCTGGGCTTCAATGCCACGGCGGCAGGGTTGCTGATGATTCTGCCGTTGTTGGCGTTTGTCGTGGTGTCCCCCTGGGTACCCCGTCTCGCACGGCATGTGGGGCTTGAGCGCAGTGTCTTCCTTGCCTTGCTGGCGATCGCCGCCGGTATCGTGCTGCGGGTGCAGGGCAACACGCTGGTGCTCTATGTGGGGATCGCCTTGATCGGGGCGGGCATCGCGGTGGGCAATGTGCTGTTGCCCAGTCTGGTCAAACGCAGCTTTCCTCGACACATCGCGCTGCTGACCTCCTGCTATGTGCTGACCATGGGCATCATGGCCGCCATCGCCTCGGCGGTGATGGTGCCGCTGGCGCAGGACAGCACGGATGGCTGGCAGTTCGCGATGCTCATCGTGGTCATCCTGCCAGTGGTGACGATGGTGGTGTGGTGGCCACAGTTGTCGCATCGCTCCCTACCGACGGCGGCGAAGGAAGCCGAGAAGGTAGCCGAGAAGGGTGCCGCGCGGCCGGTGCGTCAGGCAGCCGTGTGGCACTCGCCACTGGCCTGGCAGGTGACGCTGTTCATGGGGATCAATTCGCTGCTGTTCTATACCGTCAACAGCTGGCTGCCGAGCATGCTGGCGGACAACGGCTTTTCCCCCGAAAAGGCGGGATCGTTGCACGGCCTGCTGCAGTTGGCTTCGGCCTTGCCGGGATTGATTCTGGTGCCTCTGATGCCGCGCCTGAAGGATCAACGTCTGATCGCCTTCGCGACGCCCTGCATGTCGCTGGCAGGGTTCATCGGGCTGTGGCTGATGCCGGGGTGGGCGCTGGTGTGGGTGCTGTTGCTGGGCGCGGGCTCCGGGGCCAGCTTCATTCTCGCCCTGTCGTTCATGGGGCTCAGAGCGCGCGATGCCATGCAATCGGCGTCGCTGTCGAGCATGGCGCAGACCCTGGGCTATCTGCTCGCGGCCATGGGGCCGCCGTTGATCGGGGCGCTCTACGATCGGCAGGGTGACTGGCAGCTGGCATTGATGGTGTGTGCCTCCCTCAGTGTGCTGATGGCGGGGATCGGCTGGCTGGCGGGCAGGGACCGCCAGTTGCCTGAGGCGTCGGCATCTGAATAATGGAGCGTTGCCCTGAAGGGCTACAGGAACATCCCCCCATGACAAGGAAGTGAGAGATGGCGAATGCATCATCCGGAAGGAAAGGTCAGCCGGCCTCTGGTACCAAAGAGGCTGCGGGGAACACTCGGCGTCCGTGTGCAATGCGTCGCCTGCGGGCAGCCATCCTCGGTCTGGCCAGCATTGGGGGTATCGTGATGATCGCTCAGCCAGCCAATGCCGCGACGCTGTCACTGCGCGTGATCGAGACCACCGACATCCACGCCAACGTAATGGATTACGACTATTACAAGGATCGTCCCAGCGTGCGCATCGGCCTGGTGAGGGCGGCGAGCCTGATCCAGCAGGCGCGTTCCGAGGTGGTCAACAGCGTGCTGCTGGACAACGGAGATCTCATTCAGGGCAGCCCGATGGGCGATTACATGGCGGCGGAAGGTCTCGAGGAGGGTGATGTCTTCCCGGCCTACAAGGTCATGAATCAGCTGGATTACGATGTCGGCAACATCGGCAATCATGAGTTCAATTACGGGCTCGAGTATCTCGAACGGGCGCTTTCCGGCGCGCAGTTCCCCTATGTGAACGCCAATCTGCTGGACGCCACGACCGGCGAGCCGTACTTCACGCCTTATCAGATCACCCCCCATGCCTTCACCGACAGTGAGGGCAACGCTCAGACAGTGAAGGTCGGCTATATCGGCTTTGCGCCGCCGCAGGTGATGACCTGGGACCGCAAGCACCTCAAGGGCCGCCTGACGGCCGAGGACATCACCGAGAGCGCCAAGCGCTGGGTACCCGAGATGCGCCGTGCGGGCGCGGATGTGGTGATCGCCATCCCACACTCCGGCATCTCGACTGACCCTTACCGGGTGATGGCCGAGAATTCGGTGTATTACCTTTCGCAGGTGGAAGGCATCGATGGCATCGCCTTCGGGCATGCCCATGCGGTCTTCCCCAGCGAGGAATTTGCCGAGGTGCCGGGGGCCGATATCGCCAAGGGCACCCTCAATGGGGTGCCGGCGATGATGCCAGGGCACTGGGGCAGCCATGTGGGCGTGATGGATCTTGAACTGAGCAATGACTCGGGCCAGTGGCGGGTGGTAAGTGGCCAGACAGAGGCACGCCCGATTCAGGTGGGTGGCGAGGCGCAGGTGTCGGAAGATGCCGAACTGGCGGCGTTGGTCGAGCATGAGCACGACGCCACGCGGGAGTACGTCAATCGCAGCATCGGCCGCGCCAGTGCAGCGATGAAGAGCTATCTGGCGCTGGTGCAGGACGACCCGACGATCCAGATCGTCAATCGTGCCCAGGCCGATTACGTCAAACGCTTCGTCGAAGGCGACCCGGACCTGGAAAGCTTGCCGATTCTCTCGGCAGCCGCGCCATTCAAGGTCGGCGGCCGTCACAATGACCCGACCCA
Source organism: Cobetia sp. MMG027 (assembly GCF_027947415.1). Taxonomy (NCBI): domain Bacteria; kingdom Pseudomonadati; phylum Pseudomonadota; class Gammaproteobacteria; order Oceanospirillales; family Halomonadaceae; genus Cobetia; species Cobetia sp. MMG027. The sequence continues at coordinate 152,854 of NZ_JAQJIO010000008.1, read as the reverse complement.
GTTCACCGAGATGGAGGCCGGCGAGTTGAGCTTCCGCAATGCCGCCGACCTCTATCTCTATCCGAATACGCTGGTGGCGCTCAAGGTCACCGGCAAGGAAGTGCGGGAATGGCTTGAGTGCAGTGCCGGGCAGTTCCATCGCATTGACCCGAATCTCGCCACGCCCCAGCCCCTGATCAACTGGGGAGGTTTCCGCAGCTACAACTTCGATGTGATCGACAGCGTCGAGTATCAGGTGGATGTCACGCAGCCGGCGCGTTACGACGGCAATTGTGCGCTGATCGACGCCGATGCCCACCGTATCCAGGGGCTCACCTACCAGGATGAGCCGGTCAAGGACGACGATGTCTTCCTGCTCGCGACCAACAACTATCGCGCCTACGGCGAGGACTTCCCCGGTACCGGTGAGTCACATGTCGCCTTTGCGTCACCGGATGAAAATCGCAGCATTCTGGCCCAGTACATCTCGCGCCAGACGCAGCAGCAGGGCGCGGTGGACCCGGCGGCGGATCACAACTGGCGGCTGGCCGCGATCGACACGGACACCCCGCTGGACATTCGCTTCACCACCGCCCCCGGCGAGGATGCGCAGCAGTTCATCGATGCCCAAGCCGTCTACCCGATGACACTGGTGGATCAGGACGAGATGGGCTTTGCCCGCTATCGCGTCGGGCTGGACCGGATGCGATAGCCGAGGCAGCTCATTGTGGAGCACCTAGTCATTGTGAAAAAACGCCAGTCAGCGATAGCTGACTGGCGTTTTTTCTTGTCGGTAGGCGTTATTCGCTGTCTGTTTCACTATCCGCTTTCACTTCACGACTCTCGATCGCAGGCTCACTGCGGATCAGCGCCAGGGGGCGTGCAAGGCGATGCTCAGCAGCACACGTTTGCCGTGCTCGATGCGGCTGACGCTGTGTTCGTGAAGGTCGGGGCGAAACAGCACCACGCGGTCCGCGAGGCGAAATAGGCTGCCATCGGTCTCGAAGACACCGCCCTGGCGGGGTTTCTTGAGCACGATATTGAGCTTGTAGTAGCTGCCGCTACCCATCGGGTCGTTATGACGCATCACGCTGTGGCCTTCGGGGTAGGTCACCAGATTGATGGTCAGGCGGCGAAGATCGAGCAGACTTCGGTTGATGACACGGGCCATTGGGCTTTCCCTTTGAAGATTGCGGCTATTGAAACGTATTTTGAGTGATTGATCAAAAAAGAGGTTGAGTGATTGCTCAAAAATACGTACGGTGGCTCCACGTTCACGGCGCACAAGGTTCGGCAATCGAAATCGCCGAGGCCGTGATTGAGAATCGAGCAAGCAAGGAGGTCAGCAATGAGCCACGACAACGTGACAATGGAAGCCTTGGAAACCCGTTATGCGATGATTGAAGGTCACCGCATTGCCTATAAGGAAATGGGGGAAGGTCAGCCGCTGTTGTTGATTCACGGCATTCCGACCAACAAGCTGATGTGGCGCGATGTGATGCCGGAATTGGCCAGACATTACCGGGTCATCGCACCGGACATGCTCAACTATGGCGAGTCGGACATGCCGGTGGATGCTGATGTTTCCATCAATGCCCAGACACGCATCTTCATCAAGCTGATGGATGCGCTGGGTGTGGCAAGTGCGGATGTCGTCTCGCATGATATCGGTGGGGGTATCGGTCAGCTGATGGCGGTTAACCACCCCGAGCGCGTTCGTCGCCAGGTGCTGATCGACAGCGTGTGCTTCGATTCCTGGCCGATTCCGGAGTTCAAGCAGCTGCTGGAGCCGGGCGTCGAGGAAGCCACCAGCGTCGAGGAATTCATCAGCACCATGCGCGGCTTCATGCCCAGTGGTGTGCATGATCCGGCGGTGGCGACCGAAGAGATGGTCGAGCGCTACGTGTCCCAGTGGAACAGCGAGCAAGGCAAGGCAGCCTTCTTCCGCAACATGCGTCGTCTCAACAAGGAATACACCCAGGCCATTGCGGGCGAACTCAAGAATATCGAGATCGACACCCTGGTACTGTGGGGCGACAAGGACAACTTCCAGAAGCCGGATTACGCCCCGATGCTCACAGATGCCATCCCGGGTGCCGAGCTGATCTGGGTGAAGGACGCCGGTCACTGGGTGACGGATGAAAAGCCGCAGGATACCGTGCGCTATATCCTGGACTTCCTCGCCCGCTGAGGAGGAGCCCATCAGCCATCAGCGCAGTAAAATCTCACCCCATGATGGTGAATGAGCCCTGAACGACAATGCCCGGTCATATGGCCGGGCATTGTCGTTTCTACAGGTTGTTAAGCGCCGAAAAGTCCTGGTGTGGCCGAATGATATGGCGGTTAGTCGGATAGTCATGTGTGAGATGTTTCAACAACAGGTCTTGTGTCAGATGACATGGCTAGAAACTACCGGTTGCTTAGCCTCCATTGCTCTCTCTCGATCTGTTCGTGGGTCCTTCCCAATGTTCCAAGAGTGAGGTCATGAGGGTGTCTCGCCATTAACTAAATGAGCGTGATCCTATATGCTGTGCAACCTGATGGGAGCCAAGGACGGGCCTGTGCCATCAGCTCCTCGTCCATGAGAAAACTGCCAGGGATGCAGAATATGTCGGATTCATGGGGACTCGACGCTTTATTGTCGTCGTTTGATATCTCGCTGAGCCAGAACGAGCGCCTGCTCACGCTTGAGATGAGCGGCGCGGACTTCATCCCGCATCGCCTGGTGGGGGAAGAGCGCCTGTCGCGCCCGTTTGCCTATACCCTCGACTGCATCTCCCAGCACGGTGATATCGAACTCAAGACCCTGATGGCGCAGCCGGCGGCACTCTCGGTGCGTCAGGCCGATGGCAGCTACCGCAAGCTCTCGGGGCTGGTCGAGTCTGCCGCGCTGCTCGGTGAGGACGGTGGCGTCTTCTATTACCAGCTGACGCTGGTGCCGTGGATGGCGATGCTCAAGCTCGGCCGCGATAGCCGCATCTTCCAGGATCTCACCGCCGTCGAGGTGATCGAGTCGGTGTTCTCGAATCACGCCATCGCACAAGGCGAAGCCCAGGGTGGCTGGCGGCTGGACCTGCGCCGTGAGTATCCGGCGCGCAGCTACTGCGTCCAATATCGCGAGAGCGACTTCCAGTTCGTCAATCGCCTGATGGAGCAGGAAGGGCTGTTCTACTACTTCGAACATGCCGCTGACGACAGCGACTTCAATGGTCATCGCCTCGTCATCACCGATGATGTCGCGACCTGCGCGCCGGTCGAGCCGCAAGTGATCCGCTTTCACCGTCAGGATGCCACCGAGGAAGAGGACTCCATCACGCAATGGAGCGGCCGCCGTCAGCAGCAACCGACTCGCGTCAGCCTCGGGACGTTTGATTACAAGCAGCCGGGCCTGGAGAAGCGCTCCGGTCAGGACACGCGCAGCGATCAGGGCAACCTCAGCGAGCAGGAAGTCTACGACTACCCCGGCGAGTACTATTTTGATGATTACTCGCGCGGCGAGCGCCTGACCGTCAATCGCCTCGAGGCGCATGAATCCCGCTCCAAGCGCTTTTATGGTGCCGGCGGTGTCCGACAGTTGAAGGTCGGCCGCTGGTTCGAACTCAGCCAGCACGCTCGCCATGAAGACGGCGATTCCAGTGAGCGTGAATTCCTCGTGCTGGGCCTGACCATCTGCGCCGAGAACGCATTGCCGGTCTCCGCGCACCTCAAGGCGTTGCCGGGCAGCCTGCAGGCACGCATGGCCGAGGCGCGCAAGGCGCATGGTCTTGAGAGTGATGCACAGGACGATTACGCCGATGTCGGCACCGGCCAGTACCTGATCGACTTCGAATCTCAGCGTCTCAGTCAGCCGTATCGTCCGTCGCTCGATCATCCGCGGCCGAATCTGGGTGGCCCGCAGACCGCGATCGTCGTCGGCCCCGAGAACGAAGAGATCCACACCGATTCGCTCAACCGCGTGCGTGTCCAGTTCCACTGGGACCGCAGCGAGAAGGGTGCCGCCGACGCCAGCTGCTGGCTGCGTGTCGCGCAACCCAACGCCGGTGCGGGCTGGGGCAGTGTGTTCGTGCCGCGTATCGGCCAGGAAGTCATCGTCGACTTCCTCGAGGGTGACGCCGACCGCCCGCTGATCACCGGACGCGTCTACAACGGCGACCAGACGCCTGAGTGGCACTCCAACGGCCTGCTCTCCGGCCTCAAGAGCAAGACCTACCGCGGCAACAAGTACAACGAGCTGGTGTTCGATGACGCGACCGATCAGGAGCGCGTGCGCCTGAATTCGGAGCACGAGAAGTCTCAGCTCAACCTCGGCTATCTGATCCATCAGCAAGGTAATACGCGCGGCAGCTTCCGTGGTACCGGCTTCGAATTGCGCTCGGACGCCTATGGGGCAATCCGTGCCAATGGTGGCTTGCTGTTGACCAGTTGGGGACAGATCGCCGCCAGTGGCGAACAGCTCGATCTCACGCCCGCTCAGCAGCAGTTGGCCAGCGCCTATCAGCTCTCCAATACACTCAGCGATAGCGCCACCAGCCACAATGCGGAGGCGCTCGCGACTCTCGATAACCTCAAGCAGGCCAGTGAGGATGCTCAAGGGACTGGTGGCGCGGCAGACAGCGGCACCAATTTTGATGGCAGCTCCGCCTCCAGCGCCAGCGCGGGCGGGCGCGGTCAGGCAACAAAGTTAGATGCCCCCTGGCTGCATGTCAGCTCACCGGCGGGTATCGCGCTGAGCACGCCGGAATCCACCCACCTGGCCCAAGGCAAGTCGCTCAGCATCACCAGCGGCGAAGACATCAACCTGGCCACCGGACGCAGCCTGATCGCCTCGCTCTCCGAGAAGTTCTCGTTGTTCGTGCAACGTGCTGGCATCAAGCTGTTTGCCGCACGCGGCAAGGTGGAAATGCAGGCGCAGAGTGATGCGATGGAACTGACGGCAGAAAATAACGTGACGATCACCTCGGTAGAAGACGTGGTCACGATTGCGGCATCCAAGGAAATCGCCGTGGTCTGCCAAGGTGCCTATGTGCGGATCAAGGATGGCAATATCGAATTGCATGCGCCCGGCAAGGTGGAGTTGAAGGGGGCACAGCACAGCTTTGGTGGGCCCGCGAGTCAGTCGTACTCCTTGGCGAACCTGCCAGAAACCTCGCCGTCGAACATGGACCTTCTGCATACCTACGCCAATGATGAGCCAGTGCCCGGTGCAGCCTATCGTGCCACCTTCGCCGATGGCACCGTACGCTCTGGCGTATTGGATTCACAAGGACGCGCTTCATTGACGGATGTGCCATCACCGAGTGCGCAGGTCGAGTACTTCAACGACCCGCACGATATCGGGCTGGAATCTCAGAAGTGGAGCAAGAAGCGCGCTCAGGGGCCGGATATTTCGGCACTGGCGGGACGCCAGGCGTCAACGGATACTCCGACCAACCAAGGGTGACAGGGATAGCACCATGAGCGAGTTCGACAATGACCAGCAGCAACTCCCGGTGGAGCTTGTGGATCGCGCCACCGCGATGCGGGTGGTGACCTCCGATCCTTCTGCCGAGCCTGTATCCCCCGCCGTGGATATCCAGACGGAGCCGGAAGACAGCACGATGCTGGATATCGTGATTCAAGCGGCTTACATGGTGCCGGTACTGGGCAACGTGATGGCGGTGGGCGATGTCGCGCGCGATATCGTGGAGTTGTGTGATGATTCCCCGCAGGGTGAGTCGAATTTCGAGAACCCCTGGCTTTGGGCCATCCTCGTCATTGATGCCATCGGGATAATTCCCGCGGCAGGTAACGCTTCGCGCCCTGTCCGAGTTGCCTCGCGGGAAGCGATTCTGGCGTTCATTCGCGGCGAAGGTATTGCCATCGTGGCGCAACTGCTCTGGAACAATGCCGGTGGTGATGCCATCGAATTCGTTTCCAAGATGCAGAATTGGGTGAAGGAGCAGCAGCCACTGTTGCGTCGCTTTGCCTCCAGTACCATCGGCGGTATCGAAAAGTTGGTGGCTGACCCGGTAGACGGTGCTGAACAGCTGAAACTCATCGAGGAGAATCCGTCCTGGTGGGAAGTAGACGAGCATGGCAAGCGTATTGTCCTTCAGACCTTTGATGCACTGGTACATCGGTTTGGTGAAGACCAGCGGCAACAATTGCTGGGGTCTCTTCGTCAATTGAAGGGCGTGACGGACAAGATGATCGTGGTGGCGATCGATAATCTGATGCCGGTGCTCATCGCGCTGGGCAGTGCTCTGATCGCCAGGCGCAACAAGTCAGGTCGTGTGGACCATCAAGGTCAGGCCGTGGCAGGCGCAAGCAACCACAGTCAGCGTGGCGCTCAGAAACGGCAATCCACCACTGATGAACGCCAACCCAGTGACACGCCTGCCGGCTGTGCCTGTGGCTTGGCCACCAGTGCAAGGCAAAGCCCAAACCCCATCGATTACGCCATGGGTGATGAGAATCTGTGGCAGACCGACTTCCGCGTGGCGGGTCTGATCGATGTCGAATGGACACGCTACTATCGCTCCAGCATTGACGCACTGGATGACAGTGAGCTCGGCGCTCGCTGGAACTCGCCATATCACATGCGCTTCGAGCAGCGAGCGACGGGGCTGGTATTTGTCGATGGTTTGAATCGCGCGCTGGCGCTTGAACCGATTGCCATCGGTGAGCAGCGCTTCCTGGCACGTGAAAGCATGACGCTGGCGCATCCTGAGGCTGATAGCTACACCCTGACGTATCTGGATGGCAGCGTGGAGCGTTATCAGCGCGTCGGTGATCCCACCGATGCCGGCGCGACTCACTATCGCCTCGTTGAACAGCGTGAGCGAGATGGTCGTGCGTTGACGCTTTCCTATCAGCAGGGTCGCCTCGCCTCTCTTGCCGACGGCGCTGAGTTGGAACTGCACTTCCTCTATTCCAATGCAGGGCTGCTCGAGCGCATCGTGCGTCACTACCCCTCCCTTGAGGATGGCGCTCCCAGGCATGAGCCGGAAGTGCTCGCGCGATATGCACACGATGACCAAGGCAATCTGGTATCCCATCGCAATGCGCGGGATGACCAACGTGAATATCACTACACGCATCATCTGCTGACGCGCTATACCAACCTCAATGGTGTTGGGGTCAACCTGACCTGGGGCTGGCCGGGCAAGGCAGAGGGTGCGTTGCCTGTCGCCCGCGAGGCACGTTGCGTACGCAACGCGCTGGACGACGGCAGCGAAGATACGCGCTTCGAATATCACCGTGAGCTCTGGTACACCAAGGTGACTGATGCTCAGGGTGTCGTCTCGATCTATCGCTACAACTTCGATAACTACATCGAGTCGATCACACGCCCCCATCATCCAGAACTGGGCAGTGAATACTGGCAGTGGAACGCAGAGATGCGCCTTGTCGCACATACCGATGGCGAAGGGCGCATGACGCGCTACCGCTATGATGCGCAAGGCCGGATGACAGCAGTGACAGACCCGCTGGGCCTGACCACATTGGTGGAATACAACAGTCAGGGCTTGCCCACCAAGGTGACAGACCCCGAAGGGCGTGTGCGCATGACACGCTTCGATCCGCGCGGGCTGCCCGTGGAAGAGATTGCCCCGACAGGGCGCAAGACGACCTTCAAGCACAATGCCCAAGGGCTGCTCGAGGCCATGACGGACGCCGCGGGCAATACCTATCGCTATGAATGGAATCCCCAGGGCCTGTTGCTCAGCGCCAGCGACTGCTCGAACAAGACGACCCACTATCACTACGATCATCGTGGGCATATCAGTGAGGTCGTCGACGCGGCGGATCAGCGAACTCGCTATCAACTGGATATCGCTGGCCTGCCGGCCTCCATTCGTCACGCAGATGGGGCGACCGAGACCTTCACCCACGATGGTGAAGGCAACCTGATACGCCATGTTGACCCGGCAGGGCACCAGACGCGCTATCGCTACAACGCCAAACATCAACCGATTGAACGGCGTGATCCCTTGGGGCAGACGCTCAGCTATCACTATGATCCGCTGCTGCGACTCAAGCAGTTGGTCAATCAGAATGGCGACCACTGGGACTTCCACTATGACGGTGGCAGCCGCCTGATTCGTGAGCGTGGCTTTGATGGCCGCACCAAGCAGTATCGCTATGATGGCGCGGGCAGCCTGGAATCCTTGCAGGAAGGTGAGCAGATCACCCAGTTTGCGCGTGATCCACTGGGACGTCTGTTATCTCGACAGACGGAGCTGCCGGGACAGCTACCGCTCAAGACCATCTTCGGGTATGACCCGCTGGGCAGGCTGATACGCGCGGCCAATGATGCCAGCGAAACACGCTTCTACTTTGACGATGCCGATAACCTGATCGCGGAATCCCAGCAGCATCAGCTCCCCAACGGCCATCAGATGAGTGCGGTGACGCGCCATACCCACGATGCGCTGGGCAATCGCGAGACCACCACGCTACCGGATGGTCAGCAGATCAGCTGGCTGCGTTATGGTTCCGGTCATGTGCTGTCGATGGCGTTGGACAATGAAGAATTGCTCGGCTTCGAACGGGATGATCTGCATCGTGAAGTGCGCCGGCATCAGCGTGGGCGTGAGACGACGTCGCAGTATGATCCGGTCGGGCGTCTGATTGCCCAGCACAGTCAACTGCAGCAGCGGGGCTCTCTCCAAGGCGCGGCAATACAAGGCACAGCAGGGCACGGCAAGACGTCAGCCATCAAACGCCGCTGGCAGTACGCGGACAATGGTCTGCTGACGGCGACCGATGACAGTCTGCGCGGCACCACGCGTTACGGCTATGATGCCTTGGGTCGTTTGCGCCAAGCTGTTTCGCCGCTGCGGGAAGAGCACTTCGCGTTTGATCCGGCGGGTAATCTGGTTGAATCGGATCGTCAAGGTGCTGATGACAGTGACAGCACACAAGCGACTCGCTGGACGCAGGAGCGACCGCGTGACGGCCTTGATCACACGCCGGAATCGCGCGTTCGTGTCGACTTCCCCAATGCGCCCAAGCTGTCCTCTGCGATGGGCAATCTGCTCAAACGCCATGCTGGCACGCATTATCACTACGACACCTACGGCAATCTGACACGCCGCATCGAGCCCAATGGCCAGACATGGCATTATCAGTACGATGCCGAGCATCGCATGGTCGAGGCCAGTCGTTACGCTCAGGCACCTGCCGCAGGCGATGATGCAGCCCCTCTGACCCATGCGCGCTACGCCTACGACAGCATGGGCCGGCGCATCTGGAAGCAGGTGACACAGCAGGGTAATGTCCCAGAGCTGACTGTCTTCACCTGGGACGGCGATCTTTTACAAAGCGAAGAGAAATACCAAGGCCATCTGCCTGGCATGGCCTATGCGCCATTGCTGGAATTGGAGGTCGAAGACCCGTCTCGCTCTTACTCGACACCTATCGCACAACGTCAGCATTCTCTTGGCCATCTAGCGAATGTTATCCCGCTGCGTCGCGTGAGCTACCTGTTTGAAGCCAATAGCTTCATCCCCGCCGCGAAGCTGGAAACGCGCTTTGAGGCGATGGAACAACAGACGGGCACTGGCCAGTCTCGCCATACTGGTTATCAGCCTTTAACGGCTGAGCTTTACTACTTCCAGACCGACCACCTCGGCACGCCGCTGGAAGTCGCCGACAGCGACGGCAACCTCGTCTGGGTAGGCCAATACCGTGCCTGGGGCCAGCTCGAACGCGCGAAAGACGGCAACGGCGAACTCGCCAGTACCGATAATCCGCTGCGCTTCCAGGGCCAATACCATGATGAAGAAACCGGCTTTCACTACAACCGTTTCCGCTACTATGATCCCGCAGTCGGGCGCTTCACCATTCAAGATCCCATCGGCTTGATGGGTGGCGAGAACCTATATCAGTACGCGCCCAACCCGACAGGATGGGTAGATCCGCTGGGGTTGTCTCCGGGGCGGAGTGGGAAGCAAGCTAGACTGCGAGAAATAAGCTTAGATCCTAAGCAGCCTTCCCATGTGCGCGGTTGGATTGAGCAGGAACAGAATTCTATTGCAAATGGAACGCGTAGGAATATTCGTAATCCTCCAGGTTACCAGTTAGCCCACAGGAGAGGGTATGAAGCTAAAAAAGGTTTTGGATATGAATACGCTGAGCCCCAACACACTGATTTACATAGATTGCAGCATCGATATGATGACCGTGGACGAGCAAATAGTAAGTATGCATGTGGTCGATGTTTTTTAATTGAAAAAGATTGAGGTTGTTATGAATATTCAATCCAAAGAGTTAGACTTTCTCTCAAAAAAAACTTCATCAGATCGTTATGTATATACGGTCAAGAAAATCGCAGATTTTGAAGAAGGCTGGGGTCTTTATTGCAATGGATGGGCGCTCACAGGAGCTGATGGCAATGAATACTTTCCTATATGGCCATCTCAAGAAGCAGCTATGAACTGTGCCGTAGAGCATTGGTCTGGATATAAGCCGAAATCTATTTCTGTAGACTATTTGATGGAAGAATTACTCCCAATGCTTACGGAAGATAATGTTCAAGTTGCTATTTTTATGCTTGAAAACACACTAGATACTGCTACAAAGAAGTCTTGCGAATTCCAGGAAGATCTCAGTGTTGAAATGGAAAAATATGAGTAATTACTCAGTTACATTGCTTTCGATAAAATAAATATTGCTATTATGTACGGCGATACGGCTATGATGCCTTGGGCCGCCTGCGTCAGGCTGTCTCGCCGCTTGTGGAAGAGCACTTCGCGTTTGATCCGGCCGGTAATCTGGTCGAATCGGATCGCCAGGGGAGTGATGTCAGTGACGGCACGCAAGCGACCCGCTGGACGCAGGAGCGCCCGCGTGACGACCTGGATCACACGCCTGAATCGCGCGTACGCGTCGACTTCCCCAATGCGCCCAACCTGTCCTCCGCGATGGGCAATCTGCTCAAACGCTATGCTGGCACCCACTATCACTACGACACCTACGGCAATCTGACCCGCCGCATCGAGCCCAATGGCCAGACATGGCATTATCAGTACGATGCCGAGCATCGCATGGTCGAGGCCAGTCGTTACGCCCAGGCGCCTGCCGCAGATGATGATGCAGCCCCCCTGACCCACGCGTGCTATGCCTATGACAGCATGGGCCGTCGTATCTGGAAGCAGGTGACACAGCAGGGCAACGCCCCAGAGCTGACTGTCTTCACCTGGGATGGTGATCTTTTACAAAGCGAAGAGAAGTACCAAGGCCATCTGCCTGGCATGGCCTATGCGCCATTGCTGGCATTGGATGTCGAAGACCCGTCTCGCTCCTATTCGATACCCATCGCACAGCGCCAGCACACGCTTGGCCATCTAGCGAATTTCGTCCCGCAGCGCCGCGTGAGCTATCTGTTTGAAGCCAATAGCTTCATCCCCGCCGCGAAGCTGGAAACGCGCTTCGAGGCAATTGAACAGCAGACCGGCACTGGCCAGTCTCGCCATACCGGATATCAGCCTTTAACGGCTGAGCTTTACTACTTCCAGACCGACCACCTCGGCACACCGCTGGAAGTCGCTGACAGCGACGGCAATCTCGTTTGGGTAGGTCAATACCGTGCCTGGGGCCAGCTCGAACGCGCGAAAGATGGCAACGGCGAACTCGCCAGCACTGACAATCCGCTGCGCTTCCAGGGCCAGTACCACGATGAAGAAACCGGCCTTCACTACAACCGTTTCCGCTACTATGATCCCGCAGTCGGGCGCTTCACCACCCAAGACCCTATTGGTTTGATGGGTGGCGAGAACCTGTATCAATACGCGCCGAATCCGACGGGATGGGTGGATCCGCTGGGGTTGAGTAAGTGTGATTGCGTTATTAAAAGCTCCGTATTAGATACTCCGAGAGTAGGTAGTGCTAATAAGATTGATCAAGAGCATGCATTCAATGATATAAATGACAATTATTCAGGTAAGGCAGAAAAGTTTGATATAGACACTAAAGGGCCTGGTGGCGTTATAGATAGAACTTCTGAGTTGCGTCAAGTGGAAGGTAGTTTAAATGGAAAGGAAGGTGTTTTCGAATGGGTGGTAGATAACAATAGTGTTCCTCATAGAAGATTTATAAAGAATGGTAAAGTTACTGGTTATCCAAATCAAGTGGTGAGGAATAAATGAATCTCGTTGACTATATAGAAGATTTTGATCTAGCAAGCCCTGGAGCCGTGGTCTACGGCTACAGACAAGGCTGGGTGGATAAGAGTTATATGTCTAGTTATTTTTCCAGACTTCTACTTCAAGAAGAAAATAACAGTAATGTAGATTTTCAATCACTCGCATTTTCAACTACGCTTGATATAAATGAGTTAGAGTCATCTATCAGTAGCATTTTTTCTAAAGAAAGTCTTGATATAATAATTGATAAGTGGAGGCTGGCGAAGTTAATGAAGATAAAAGATTCAACTATAACTGAAGAGGAAAAATTAATTAGCTTGGAAAAAGTTTATTCTGAATTTGATTATCCAGAAGATATGTTCGCTTGTAGTATATATTCTCCTGCTAACGGCGATCCGCTTGAGAATATGTATGAAGTAATCAGATTATTGGAGTCTCGTTTTGATAATTTGTAGGGTGCCGGATGATCGGATTTCACAACGAAGCTATCCTTTGTTAGCCTCGCGTGAGCTCATCAAGCAATTTATTCAGGAAAGGCTTCATGGACATCAAGCTGCATAAGCAAGCGACGACGACACCGAAAATTCGTGTTGACATCCAAGCAGCTCCTGCCGGTATGACCAACAAAGATCTTGCTCGTCAGTTTGGGGTCAGCGTCTCAACTATCCAGCGCTGGCGTCATCGTGATGATGTCCTGGATCGTTCCCACACACGTCATAACCTACTGGCGACTCTGACCTCAGAGCAGGAAGAGATAGTCATCGCCGCTCGTGAGTTACTACGGCTGGGACTCGATGATCTACTTGTCGTTGCTCGTGAATTCCTGAACCCCAAACTGTCACGTTCCGCGCTTCAGCGCATGCTCAAACGGCGTGAAGTGCCAACTCTCGCCAAGCTGGCACGTCGAGACGCGGAAGGCGACGAGAAGCCTAAGCATCGGCCTTTCAAGGATTATGAGCCCGGGTATGTGCACATAGATATCAAGCATCTGCCCCAAATGCCTGACGAAGATCACAAGCGTTATCTCTACGTCGCGATTGATCGTGCCACTCGGTGGGTGTATCTGGAGGTCAGATCAAGTCAATCTGCAAAGGATGCCCGGGCGTTCATGAAGCGTGTGGAAGAGGAGGTTCCCTTCACGATTCGAACCGTGCTCACGGACAATGGTAAATCCTTTACCGATCGCTTCACCGTGGGCGGCGAGCGTAAGCCCAGTGGGCATCATCTTTTCGATCAGGAATGTCAGAACCATGGCATTGAGCATCGACTGATCAAGCCAGGCAGACCCCAAACGAACGGAATGGTGGAGCGCTTCAATGGGCGTATCAGCGATGTGCTGGCGACTCGGCGCTATGACTCAAGTGAGGATTTAGAACAGACTCTCGAGCGGTATTGCTGGTTATACAACCACCATATTCCTCAGAAGGCACTACACCACAGGGCACCTGTTGCAGCAATGAAGGAGTGGCAGGCCGAACGACCGGAGCTGTTTACCCAGGCTGTAATCAATCAGGCGGAACCCGACAGATGTAGGGTGCCGGATGATCGAATACGGCAATCAATCGCTGTTGAATATTGAAAAGGGAATCCAGGGAACAGGAGCAAGTGCTATCCATGGGAAGTGAAGCTTCCGCCAGATACGACAATGCCCGGTCATAGGACCGGGCATTGTCGTATCTGGCGGAAATCGCGCACGGGAAATCGCCTAATGATGCGCGATGTTCCGCGCGGCCGGAGGGGACTGTCGCTTGCGCTTGGGGGTGATCGTCAAGGCGTCTTCCTCGGTAAGGTCGTCGATGATTTTGTCGAGAGGCGCATTGCCCGACAGGGGCGTGGGCGCATGATCATCCCGCGGGGAGAGCATCGGCGCTGTCTGGAAGGAGAGAGGTCTTTCCAGCGCCATGATGCTGCCACTGCGCGTCGGAGTGCACAGCTCATTGACCAGGGTGAAGCCGTGGCGCTGGTAGAGCGCCAATGCCGGGCTGTCGGAGAAGACTCTCAGGCGCAGCGCGCGCGGGCAGGGCTGGGCGCCCGGGGATAGCTCGGAGGCGCGGTCTTTCATCAGCGACTGGCCGTACTCCTGCTGCGTTGCCAGCTGGATCAACCAGTTCAGGCAGGCGGAGCCGACACCACGGCCTTGCCAATGTGGCACCAGTTGCAGGTCGCGCAGATACAGGATGTCCGGCAGGGCCTTGAGGCTGATGAAGCCGACCCATTCGCCATTGATGCGTATCGCGTAGTTCTCGTTGTCCCGCCAGCGCTCGCTGAACAACTCCTCGTCCCAGCTCATGCCATGCCGTTTGTAGGTCGCGAGCATGTTGCCGCAGCATAGTCGCCGTGCTGCGGCGCTCAGATAGCTGCTGCAAGCCGAATCGCTGATAGGGGTAATGCTGAGATCATCCATGATCCTGTCGCTTACTGTTGAGGGTAGGGGCACAGATGCGCGAACTGATGACTATGCGTCCCTGATAGCGGAGCAGTCGGTTAGCGCATACTAATGTAATTTGCCATCTATCATCGGATGTTGGATTGCCGCTGACAAGTGAATGCCTGTCCAGTACTTGTCCAGCGCTTCTCAAGTGCCTCTCAAGTACCTTTCAAGTATTTGTCCAGCTTTACCCGGGCGCAGAAGGGAAGTCGAGAGTTGCAAAAACGTAATGGTTACACTATAACATTGCGTTTTTTTGTTGGCCGGCGCCGGTTGCGCGCCGGCATCCATGCTCTTGCTCGGGACGCGCGATATCGATGGTCAATTTGCTCTCAAGGCTTCGGCGGCAATACCGAACCTTCCTTCACGATCGCAGCCAGCTGGTCGTCGCCAGCGTCGCGCTGGGCTTGGCCGTGGTGCAGTCCAGCCATGCGCAAGATGCCTCAGCGGCGCAGGCATCGGCGGCTGACACACGGCGTCTGGAGATCGTCGCACCCTTCGATATCAAGGGGGCGGACCCGCTGCTCAGCGGTATCCTTTTCCAGCGCATGCAGGTCGTCGAGACACTGGTCGAGGTGGACGCCACGGGGGAGTTGCAGCCGGGGTTGGCCACCGATTGGGAGGTCTCGGATGACGGCTTGAAGTGGCGCTTCACGCTCCGCTCCGGCGTGCAGTTCCATGATGGCAGCCGTCTGGATGCCGAAGTCGCGCGTCAGAGTCTCGAGATCGCACGTGCCAAGCCGGGCATCCTGAAGTCAGTGCCGATCGAGCGGATCGTCGCTGAGGATGACCAGACGCTGGTGATTGCCCTCGACGAGCCCTTCGCCGCGTTGCCCGCCTATCTGGCCGATTATCGCCAGCAGATTCTGGCACCCAAGTCCTTCGATGAGTCAGGTACTGCCCAGCAGGTCATCGGTACCGGCCCTTATCGCATGCTGCGCATGAAGCCGCCGCTGAGCCTGGAAGTCGCCGCCTTCGAGGACTACTGGGGCCCGCAGCCAAAGGTGCGCCAGGCGCGCTATCAGGCGGTGAGCCGCGCCGAGGGCAGGGCATTGATCGCCGAGAGCGGAGATGCCGACTTCACCTATGGGCTGGACCCCGCCAGTCGTCAGCGTCTCTCCCAGTCACCGCGCGTGACATTGGCGGCGGCTGCGACGCCGCGCACGATGCTGCTTAAGGTCAACGCCAATCACCCGGCCTTCCAGGACCCGGATGTGCGGCGCGCATTGAGCCTGGCAATCGATCGCACCGCCATCGCGCAGGTGGTGCTGCGTTACCCGCGCGGGGCCAGTCAGCTATTCCCGCCGATGGTGGAAGGCTGGCATGACCCCGCGCTGCCCGAGCTGCATCAGGACGTCGCCGAAGCGCGCGCGCTGCTGGATGCCGCTGGCTGGAAGGTCGCGGAGGATGGCGTTCGTCAAAAGGACGGTCAGCGCCTCGCGATCAGCCTGATCACCTTCTCGGACCGACCGGAGCTGCCGCTGGTCGCCACGGTGCTGGAGCGCCAGTTCCACGCCATCGGCATCCAGACGCGTCTGGACATC
The DNA here is from genome assembly GCF_027947415.1 of Cobetia sp. MMG027. NCBI lineage: Bacteria > Pseudomonadati > Pseudomonadota > Gammaproteobacteria > Oceanospirillales > Halomonadaceae > Cobetia > Cobetia sp. MMG027. The sequence goes on along the minus strand of NZ_JAQJIO010000008.1, from coordinate 136,775 downwards.
ACCAACTTCTCGGCGATTCCGGCCGGCCACCACGACGGCAGCCTCGACATGGCGCTGTTCGCGCGCAATCTTGCCATGGTGCCGGACCCCATCGGCAACGTGCTGAGCGATTACGCGGGAACGCCTGAATCCCCCGGTGGCGACTGGGGCGCGATGGGCTGGTTCGATGCGAACTTCACCGCAGAGCTTGAGCGCATGGCCCGCGAGGGCTATGGACCCACCCCCGAAGGTGAGGACCCGCGTGCCCGGGCCAGCGGCGTGATCCAGCAGGCATTACCCGTGATCCCCATCGCCTGGTACTACCAGAATCTGGCGATCTCCAATCGACTGCAAAGCGCTCAGGTAGACCCCTGGGAGCGTAGTTTCGGCCTTTCAGAATTGCGGTGGGTACAATGAATATCCCTTCACGTCTGTTGCAGCTATTGATGGTGGTGCTGATGGTTGGCGGCGCCAGCTATCTGATGATGCAGAGTCTGCCCGGCGATGCCGCCTGGCGCATCGCGGCCGGTCGCTATGGTTATGACGCGTTGGATGCGGCCGCTGCGGCCTCAGTACGCGCCGAACTGGGCCTCGAGGCACAGGGCGGCATGCACTTCCTCTACTGGCTGGGCGATATCCTGCGCCTGGAGCTGGGCACCTCGCTGATTTCCGGGGAATCGGTGTGGGTAGAGATTCGTCATCAGCTGGGCAACTCCCTGTCGCTCGCCGGCGCGGCGCTGGGTATCTCGCTGCTGATCGGCCCGCCGCTGGGGCTGCTGGCCGGTCTGCGTGCCGGTGGCTGGCTGGACCGTAGCCTGCTGGCCGTCTGCAGTCTGCTGCGTGCCACACCGCAGTTCTTGCTGGCGCTGGTACTGATCCTGCTGATCTCCGTGGAGATGGGGCTGCTGCCGGCCGCCGGTCACGGTGAGCCGCAGCACTTCATCCTGCCGGCAATGACGCTGGCGCTCGGGCTGGCAGCGGTATCGGCACGCCTGGCACGCGATGCCATGGCTGCCGTCACCCAGACGGCCTTTCATGATTTCGCGCGCTGGAAGGGCCTCAGCAATGCGCAGACCTTCTGGCGTCACGGCCTGCGCCATGTGGCCTTGCCGCTGGTGACCTATCTGGGGCTGCAGTTCGTGACCCTGGTGGAAGGGGTGGTGGTGATCGAGAGCATCTTCGGCTGGCCGGGCATCGGCCATGCGCTGGTCCACGCCATCTTCTCGCGCGATGTGCCGATGGTGCAGGGCACCGCCCTGGTGCTGGGCGTCGGCTTTGTCCTGATCAATCTGCTGGTCGATCTGCTGGGTCGCCAACTGGACCCACGGGGTGTGAAATGAATCAGATGGTGGAAGGGCTTGCACCGCAGCGCGTGGAAGCCATGTGTCGTTCACGTCTTGACTGGCCGTTGCGCCGGGTGATCGGGGCCGCAATGGTCGCGAGTCTCGTGCTGCTGGCTCTGCTGGGCAATCTGGTGATACCGGGGGACCCGCTGGAACAGCATCTCTATCGTGCGCTGCAGGGCGCGGATGCCGTCGGTGTCTCTGATGCCGGTGAGGTGTTCACCAGCGCCCCGCTGGGCTATGACCATCTGGGGCGCTCCCTGTATCACCGGCTGGTGGCGGCGCTCGGGCTGTCGCTGTCCATCGCTGCGGGGGCGGTGATTCTGGCGGCGTTTTCAGGCATCTCGCTGGGCCTGCTGGCCGCGGGACGCGGTGGCTGGGCCGAGCGCCTGTTGAGCCTGGTGGCAGATAGCCTGCTGGCATTGCCGGGGCTGCTGCTGGTGCTGATGGTCAGCGTCATCCTGCCGTCGACGCCGCTGGCATTGTGGTTGGGCCTGTCGCTGGTGCTGTGGGTGGAATTCTTCCGCCTGGCACGTGCCACTGGTCGCAGCGTGCTGGCGAGTCCCGGCGTCGAGGCCAGCCGTCTGCTGGGCTTCGGGGCCTGGTACCGGTTTCGTCATCACCTGTGGCCGGAAATGGCGCCCGTGATGATGACGGCGATGGCCTTCGGCATGGCCAACGCCCTGATGGCGATTGCCGCGCTGGGCTTCGTGCACGTCGGCATTCCGGAGCCCACGCCAGAGCTGGGCACGATGATGGTCGAGTTGTTGCCGTATTGGCGTGAAGCGCCATTCGCGCTGCTGACGCCGATATTGGTCACCTTCCTGCTGTTGCTTGGGCTGTTGCTGATGTCCGGTAGCAAGGCCAGAGCGTCAACCGCCGCGGACACCCTCGAAGGAGCGCGCCCATGAATGTCGCGACAATGACTACGCCTGCCTCTCACACGCGGCATGGGGCAACGGCGGATGATGTGGTGCTGAGTGCAGAGGATGTGAGCGTGCGGGTCCGGGGCGCGCAGACGGCGCTGCTGGAGCCTGTCTCGCTTGCGCTCAAGGCTGGGGAGCCGCTGGTGGTGATCGGTGAGACGGGGTCCGGCAAGAGTCTGCTGGCTCAGGCACTGCTGGGCACGCTGCCTCCGGAGCTTGTGGCCTCCGGCAGCCTGTGGCTCGACGGCGAGCAATATCCTCTGCACACGCCAGAGAATCGTCGCCCGCTCTGGGGTCGCCGCCTGGCGGTATTGCCCCAGGAGCCCTGGCTGGCGCTGGACCCGCTGATGAAGGTGATTCGTCAGATCGGTGAGGCATATCGACTGGTCGCGGGGCGTTCGGCGCAAGCCTCCCACGCGGCCGCGCGCAGTGATCTGGAGCAGTTGGGTGTCGCCGCGGCCAGCGAGCAGTTGCCGGGCAAGCTGTCCGGTGGCATGGCGCAACGTGTGGCCTTTGCGGCCGCCCGCGCCGGCGGCGCGCCGCTGTTGATCGCCGACGAGCCGACCAAGGGGTTGGACGCCGCCCGCGTCAGCGAGATCGGCGAGCTGCTGCTCAAGTCACTGGCCGAGACACCGCGTGCCGGCTTGATGGTCATCACCCATGACATGGCGCTGGCGCACCAGATCGGCGGCCGCCTGATGGTGGTACGCAGGGGGCAAGTGATCGAGCAGGGCGCGACGCGTGACGTGCTGGCCGCGCCGACACATGCCTATACCCGACGGCTGGTGAATGCCGCGCCGCAGGCCTGGCCGGAGGCAGCCTTCAAGCTGGCAGCCGACAGTGCAAGCCGGGATGGCAAGGCGTCAGGCGAGACCATCATCCGAGCCGAGAATCTGACCATCGCGCGCGGGGACACCACATTGCTGCGTGACGTGGAACTCAGCGTGAAGGGCGGTGAGATCATCGGCGTCCAGGGCGCGTCAGGTTGTGGCAAGTCATCGCTGGGGGATGCGCTGCTCGGCCTGCTGGCTCCGTATTCAGGGAAAGTGGTGCGCAGCGCCGAGATGCTTGAGTATCAGAAGCTCTATCAGGATCCCGTGGCGACCTTCCCGCCACGCCGGACCTTGGGGCGCCTGTTGAAGGATCTCAGCGCACGCCATCGTCTCGATGACAGCCAGCTGCCGCAGCTGATGGAGCAACTGAGCCTGGCGCCGGGATTGCTTTCGCGTCTGCCGGGACAGGTCTCGGGTGGCGAGCTGCAGCGTTTCGCGCTGTTGCGTCTGATGCTGATCAAGCCGCGCTTCGTGTTCGCCGATGAGCCAACCTCACGTCTTGATCCGCTGGTTCAGCAGGAGGTGATCGCCTGCATGGTGAAGATGGTGCGCGAGCAGGGCACGGCGCTGGTGCTGGTCAGTCATGATGCGGCGCTGCTGCGCAAGGTCGCGGATCGCGTGCTGGTGGTGGAGGAAGGTCGCTTGAAGGCGCGTCAGCAGCTCTGATCCCTCATCAGAGCCCACGGCGGCAGGGTCGCGACAGCAAGAGGACGATTCAAAAGACAGTGCTTCATAAGCCAACGCCCGGCCGAGACTCCTGCAGAGTGTCGGCCGGGCGTTGGCGTATCTGGTGTGTTCGTCAGGGCGAGAGGCTCACGGTGCGCAGCGCTCAGCTCCCCAGCAAGGCGGGATTGGCTTGCCAGACGGACCAGGTCAGGGCACTGGCCAGCGTCACCCATGCCAGGTAGGGCAGCATCAACAGTCCGGCGAAGCGATTGATGCGCCAGAAGGTGAACAGGGTGACGGCGATCAGCGTCCACAGCACCAGCACATCGATGAAGGCCGCCTGACCGAGATGCCAGGCAAAGAACAGCCAGCTCCACAGGGCATTGACGATCAGTTGCACCACGAAGAGTCCGAGCGCCAGACGATGGCGCGAGCGGAAACCGTTGCTGGCATGCAGGCCGTCGCGCGCGACCCGCCAGGCGGCGAGTGCCATCATCACGAAGAGCGCCGTCCAGACCGGTCCGAAGGCGCCTGCCGGAGGTGCCCAGGCGGGCTGAGTGAGGCTTGCGTAGAAGGCCTTGGCATCTACCGAAGCCAGTGCACCGATGGCGGCAGTGAGAACGCTCAGCCCGAACCAGATTCCCATCTGCACGGTGGCGCGCAGGGCGGTGGGGGGTGAGGACGGTGAACGCTGCAAGGTCATCGGCTGCCTCCTGCTTTCATGGGACGTGATGAAGGAAAGAACGATATACCACGCTGGGCCATGAGAAACGACCATGACTCACACGTTGTTCAGTCCGGTATCGGGGCGTCGAAGACGTCCGTGCGCCGACCGGTCAGCGTCGTGCCAACCGAGGCGGTGATCACCAGTCCAATGGCAAGCCATTGAAGTAGGCCCAGTGTCTGGCCGAGGAACAGTAGCCCGGACAGCGCCGCCACGGCCGGCTCCAGACTCATCAGGGTGCCGAAGGTATGAGTGGGCAGGCGCGGTAGAGCGATCATCTCGAGCGTATAGGGCAGGGCGGTCGAGAGCACGGCGACGGCCAAGGCCAGCGGCAATATCTCGAGTGAGAACATGGCGCTGCCCGCCTCCATCACGCCGATGGGCGCGACCACCACCGCCGCGATCGTGATGCCCAACGCGGCACTCTGAGTACCGTTGCCTGCGCCGGCCTTCTGGCCGAACAGGATGTAGAGCGCCCAGCACACGCCGGCGCCGAGGGCGAAAGCGGCTCCGACGGGGTCGATCGGCGCAGCGGTGTCCTCGCCCAGCAACAACAGCAGTACCAGTCCGACGATGGCCAGCGCGACCCAGCCCAGATCGAGCCAACGACGCGAGCTCAACAATGCCACGGCCAGCGGGCCGGTGAATTCGAGTGCCACGGCGATGCCCAGCGGCACCGTCTTGAGGGCCTGGTAGAACAGCAGGTTCATCACGCCCAGCGCCACGCCATAGAGGGTGATGGACTTCCAGGCCTTGCGTGTCACTGCCTTGCGCCATGGGCGCAGAATGGCCAGCAGCAGAACGGAGGCGATGATCAGACGAATCGCCGTCGCGCCAGCGGCACCGATCATCGGGAACAGGGAAGTGGCCAGCGAAGCACCGCTCTGGATCGAGCACATGGCGACCAGCAGCATGGCGACAGGCCACAGACGAGAAGAGGAGGCTGCGACAGCAATGGACATGGGGGTCTCCTTGAGTGATCCAGTGGGTGATGGGCATGGTCAGTTAGCAACACATGCGGCATGATTCGTGGGCAGTGAGGTAGCAAGGGAGGAGGCGGGCCGGGCGTCATGCCCCCACTTCCTCGTCGTCGGCAAGATTGTACGGATGCGCATTATATTGCACAACGAAAATCAGAGACCTGATGTACTGGTTCACGTCGCGGCCAACGTCCGTCGCCTGCGGCTGGCGGCCGAGCTGAGCCAGCAGGCACTCGCGGATCAGGCCGAGATCAGTCGGCGGATGCTGGTGAACATCGAGAAGGGTGACGTCAATGTGAGCCTCGGCACGCTCGACAAGCTCGCCGAGGCGCTCGGGGTGCTCTTCTACGCGCTGGTGCAGCCCCCGGAAAGCGAGGATTCGGCACGTATCAATGAGGTGGCCTGGGTCGGGAAGGCACCAGAGAGCCGAGCCGTACTGCTGGCCAGCAAGCCGGCCACACAGGAAGTCGAGTTATGGAGCTGGACTCTGGCCCCCGGCGAGCGTTACGACTCCGCCCCGGATGATGCCGGCTGGCACGAGATGCTGGTGGTCACCCAGGGAGAGCTGACATTGACGCTGGAACGCGAGGACATCGTCATTCGCGCCGGCGATTTTCATGTCTATCCCAGTGACCAGGCTTATGCCTACCGCAACACCGGCACTGACATGCTGCGCTTCATTCGCAATGTGATGCATTGATTGCTGCCGGGCCATGTCCTCTCAAGCTTGCAGTATTCGCCCCGAACTCAATCCAGCCTGGCCTGTCCCATTGTCATGATGTTTCGTTTCGAGGAGCAACGAATGGCGAAGGTACGTATCACGCAACAGGGCACGATCCATTGTTTTCCGGCAGGCTTGAAGGATGAGGATGGCAAGCTGGTGAATGCCGAGATTTCCGCCGTGGCCTATGACGGTGAGCGGTTGTTGATGGCGAGTGACAAACCGATTCCGGGCGAGGGGCGTTCAGCCGTCTTTTCATTGCCGTTGGATTCCAGCGGGCCGGATGATAGCCAGCTTGAGTATCTGACCACCCCGCTGATTCGTCAGGCGGTCAAGTATGAAGACTTCGCGCTGACCACCGATGGGCGTCACATGTTGGCGACTACCGGGTTTGATCGCATCGACAGCGAGAGCCATGCCCTGAATGCCTACAACCACCTGTTGATCTGGCCGCTGGGCGAACCCGACAAGGTACAGGTGGTCGACCCGGACCCACGTGATGGGGTCGAGGGCTCATTGGAGTTTCGTCAGAAGCTGGAAACGGCCATTGGCCAGCCGTACTACAAGATCGAAGGGCTGGCGGTCGTGCCGAGTGACAGGGGCGATGGTCTGATCCTGTTCGGGGTGCGGGAACAAGGCAATTCGCATGATGATTTCGCGTATGTGCGTCGGGTCATCGGGGCGCGTTATGCCATGACCGACAGCGACAACATCGAGTTCATTGAGGAGCTTCACGACGTCTATGCCTTCGACCCGGCCGAGTATGACGGCGTGGATCACGAGTGTGGTCTTTCTAGCCTGGAATATGACCCCTATCACGCACGCCTCTATCTGGTGACCAGCTTCGAGACCGAGCAGGGCAGTGAGGAGGTGATCGGGGGATATCTGTGGGTGCTGTCGCTGGCGGACTTCCACGCCGGGAAACCTCCGACGCTGGTGACGCATGAGGATGGCCGTGTGCTGGAGTTCGAGCACAAGGCAGAAGGGCTTGCGGTACTGGATCGCGAACGGCTCTTCGTGGTCTATGACAATGATCGCAACCACGAGCTGGGCAGTGTGGATGAACGCGACGAGCGCCATTCCTGTGAAGCGCCCTATACGATGCTGGCGCTGGTCTGACGGCAGCTCGCCGGCTCAGAAGCTTTCTCACTGCCCGGGAGAATCAGACTCACGGCTTTTGCACTTGAATGGCAGACTGTCTGTCTTCGCCATGGCGCCGTTGTCGCCAGACGGGACTGATCAAAAAATCCAGCCGAAATCATCCATCTCCTGTCGGGATTGATGACGACAAAGCCCCGACATGCTTCTGCATGTCGGGGCTTTTCATGATCTCACCTTCCCTGTGTCAATGCGCTCTGTCACACGACATCGAGTGGTGAATCTTCTTTATCTCTGGCTCAAGATCACATGGCCTTGTAGAACAGATAATCGGCCTGGTACATCACGATTTCGACCTTGTCCTTGTGGGCATCATCACAGGCCATGTCAGGAGCGGCACCGCCCTGGGTATTGAGGCGCTGCACATAGGTGACACCCTCCATATGCCCTTCACCTTCGGCCGGATTGGCCTCGACCAGCTGCAGCGGAATATTGCCCTTGCCGTTGGGCTCTACCGCCAGCTGTGTGCCGGTGATCTTGGAGCCATCCATGGATTCCCAGGTGGCGGGCGGACCATAGTATTTGCCGACCTGCTTGCCATCAGCATCATTCAGCGCAGCATCCGGCCCCTTGAAGACCCAGCCCATGGTGCCATCATCCTTTGCTTCACAGGCCCATTTGATCTTGCCGACGCCAACAGTTTCCATGGCGACGTCATTGCCTTTCGGCACCGTGACGCTTTCGGGAATTTCCATGGCTTGAGCCATCGGGCTCATTGCGAGGGCAGCGAAAATACCAGAGATACAGGCGATTGTTTTCATCTTGACGACTCCGTAGACAGATAAGGTTCAGCTAGCGGTTGCAGGTGTGTCGTTGTCTCCCTTGCACTGCTCATAACGCTGGCCTTTCCCGTCTGGATGTCACGGGATCAAGATTTTTTTCGTGCTTTCTATTCGAGGTGCGTTTCTGGCTTGTCAGGCGGAGTGAGGCAAGGACAGATTGAGGTAAGAGCGGGATGATCAAAGAAGGGAGGGGGAAGGAGAGAGTGGCGAAAGGAAGCCGAAAGAAAGAGGAAAGAGTGATCAACGATACAGGGCAGGTTTGAAGGCCCTGATACAAAGCCGCCCCGCAGCACCAAGGCTGCGGGGCGGCTTTCCTGCGCGACCTGAACCCTGAAAGGTTCAGCCGTAATCGCGGGTGCCGCGAATCGGGTAGTGGTTGTCCGGCTTGCGGATGAACTCGATACCCCCGATGAGCGTGTCCAGGTCAGGACGTACGAAGGGCGCATTGGCGACTTCTTCGATCTGGACCTTGCCTTCGCCATTGACGATGAAGAAGGCCGGCTCCGGGAAATCGTGATCGGTTTCCTTCTCGCTGCGTGGCGTGGAGATGAACAGCCCCAGCGTTTCCATCTGCTCTACCGTCAGGTCACCGGCAATCGGGAAATTGAGGTCCAGAGATTCGAGGTGCTCGTTCAGCTGCTGCTGGCTGTCGGCAGAGACGGCGACGAGATCCACGCCTTGTGCGCTGAAGCGCTCACGATATTCCGTCAGCTTGTTGAGGAACTTGGTGCAGATCGGGCAATGCTTGCCGCGATAGACGACCACCAGTTGCCAATCATGCTCGCCCTGGGGCTTGCCGAGCGTCAGGGTTTCGCCATCGTGGCGCTGGACCTGGATGGCCGGAAATTCACTACCTGGATGAAGCTTGCGTGTATACATGCAATCTGGCTCCCCTGTTGGATATCAAGATGTGCGATACGCCACATGTCCCTCTTGAATGACGCCATTGTCAGGGTTTTCAAGGGACCCTTGGCGGAACGCGGAGATGCATCCATCGCCAGGGGCAGGGACTGGTCGGGCCAGAGCCCCCTTGCTGGGGGCTCTGGCCTGCTGGGGAAAGCCTTAGCCAAGATAGCCGGTGTGTTCCAGCAGGATGGTCGTGCCGATGCCGATCAACACCAGGCCACCGATGATTTCCGCGCGCTTGCCGACCATCTTGCCCAATACGCCCCCGAGCATCACACCGGTGGTGGCCATCACGAAGGTGGCGGTGCCGATCGCCAGCGCAGTGGTGATGATATTCACGCCAGCAAAGGCAAGCCCGGCACCGACGGCCATGGCATCGATGCTGGTGGAAAGGCCAGTCAGCATCAGGCGGGGCAACGATTGCGGCGTGCTGCAATCCTCATCTTCCTCGTCCTTGGAGAGCCCCTCATGAATCATGTGGAGACCGAGCAGCAACAGCAGAGCGAAGGCGATCCAGTGGTCCCACTGTTCGACGTAGACGGCCAATGAGCGACCGATCAGCCACCCGATCATGGGGGTGATGGCTTCGATGACGCCAAAGATGAGGCCGATGCGCAGGGCATCTTTCAGGGACGGCCGTCGAATGGCCGCACCCTTGCACAAGGCAGCAGCGAAGGCGTCGCAGGACATGGAAAAGGCGAGCAGGAATGTCGATAGCAAAGGCATGTGTCAGGAAGTTCCAGGCCGGTTACGAGTCAATAACAGCGAGACACCACCGGCCGGAAGCGTCTGACTGTCATTGGTCTCGCCGAACCTTGTCCTGACCGATCATGGGCATGATCTGGATAGGTGGGTCCTCGGTGCCACGGCAATGCCTGCCGACCATGTTGACATCCGAGACTCTCGTTGGGTAACGAGAGCGGGCTACTCCCCAAAAACTGGTGGCATGTTAGCAACAAACTTTCGTCGTTTCATCCCCTTGTGTCAGAAGCGTCTGACCGTCATAACTGGGCTACCGAGTCAGAGCGCCACAACACCGACGTTTCTGACGCCATCGAAGTCTTGAAGCTTCAACAGGATGCCAAGGAGTCAAGGGTATGAGCGACAGCTATCAGCCACCCAAGGTCTGGACATGGGAAAGTGAAAGTGGCGGCAAGTTTGCCAGCACCAATCGGCCTATTGCCGGACCGACGCATGACCAGGAGCTGCCGGTCGGGGAGCATCCCTTCCAGCTCTACTCCATGGCGACACCGAACGGTGTGAAGGCCACCATCATGTTCGAGGAGCTGCTGGCGCTCGGACATTCCGGTGCGGAATATGATGCCTGGCCGATCCGCATCGGTGATGGCGATCAGTTCGGCAGTGACTTCGTCGCGATCAATCCCAATTCGAAGATTCCCGCGCTGATGGATATAAGTGGCGACACGCCTGTGCGTGTCTTCGAGTCCGGTTCCATCCTGCTGCATCTTGCGGACAAGTTCGGCGCGCTCATCCCCAAGGAGCCGGCCAAGCGGGTCGAGGTCATGAACTGGCTGTTCTGGCAGATGGGCTCCGCGCCGTATCTGGGTGGAGGCTTTGGCCACTTCTATGCCTACGCCCCTGAGAAGATGGAGTATCCGATCAACCGTTTCGCGATGGAGACCAAGCGTCAATTGGACGTGCTGGATCGTCAGTTGGCTGACAATGCCTACATCGCGGGTGATGAATACAGCATCGCGGACATCGCCATCTATGCCTGGTATGGCGCGCTTGCCGAGGGCAAGCTCTATGACGCTGCCGAGTTCCTTTCCGTGCAGGACTATCCCCATGTGCAGCGCTGGGCCAAGTCGATTGCCGAGCGTCCTGCGGTCAAGCGTGGTCGCATGGTCAATCGTTTCTGGGGGGAGCCGCATGAGCAGCTGATCGAACGCCACTCGGCGAGTGACTTCGACACCAATACCGAAGACAAGCGCGCCGACTGACCCTCAAGACACAATGTCTAATGTCTTGTGAAGTTGCCGCTGTCTGGCAATCAAAAAGGGCTACCCATCGGGTAGCCCTTTTGCATTCTGGCCATCGAAACTGACTCAGTCCTGGCAAACCTTGAGCACGACCTTGCCCACATGACCTTTCTGCTGGAAGATGGCCTGGGCAGTGGCGATGTCGGCCAGTGCGAAGGTCTCGGCGACCAGTGGCTTGATGTTGCCTTGCTCGATATGGCGCACGAGATTGGGGAAGACTTCCGGTTCCAGCACGGTGCAGCCGAAGAAGCTCAAGTCCTTGAGATAGAGCGTGCGCAGGTCGAGCTCCACGATCTCGCCACCGATGGCACCTGCCACGGCGTAACGGCCCTTGTGCTTCAGGACATCCAGCAGCTGCGGCCATTGCGGGCCGCCTACCAGATCCACCACCACGTCGACCCCATGACCGTCGAGCACGTCCGCCACGACCTGATCACGCAATACGATGTCATCGGCCCCCAGCTTGCGCAGCGACTCTGCCTTGGCAGCGCTGGTGATGGCGATCACATGAGCACCACGTGCCTTGGCGAGCTGAACGGCTGCAGAGCCGACGCCCCCTGAGGCGCCGGTGATCAACACGCGTTCCCCCTTGGCAAGCTGCGTGCGTGTCAGCAGGTTCTCGGCGGTGGAGTAGGAACATGGGAATGAGGCCAGTTCCACATCGCTCAGTGCGCTCTTGATGGGGTGTGCATGGCGTGCTGCCACCTTGGTGTATTCGGCGAAGCCGCCATCGCACTCAGCACCGATATACCAGGCCGAAGCCAATGGCTTGCCATCGTGCTCCTGCAGACAGGGCTCTATCAGCACACGCTCACCGATACGCGCTGGACTGACGTCTGACCCGACCGCGACGATCTCGCCGCAGATATCGGCGCCCTGGATGCGCGGGAAATGGATCGGTTGACCGGACCAGCTGGCATCCTCGGCCTCGCCATCGCCCTTGGAGTACCACGCCAGGCGTGTGTTGATGTCGGTGTTGTTGACGCCAGCAGCCCCGACGCGCACCAGTGCGTCGCGGGGGCCGGGAACCGGACGGGGGATATCGTCGCGCACTTCCAGCACCTCCGGGCCGCCGTGGCCGGTCAGATAGATACCGTGCATGGTGTCATGGCGTGTGGATACAGCGCTCATTTGCGAGGTTCTCCCAGGAGGGTGAGGGTGGTGGATAGTGCCGCTTCGATCGCTGTGTCGCCCAGTACCAGCCAGGCCGAGGATGCCCCTTCATGAATCAGGAACAATTCGTTGGCGAGATCTTCGCGGCGACTGCGCGTGCCAAGCCAATGGAGGGTTTCCCGCTTGTGACGGGTGACGGCATCACTGACGTCACGATTGTCAGGAAAGGCCGCCAACGCATTGATCGACATGCAGCCATTGGGGGCTTCGTGCTTCATCCAGTGGCCCAGTCGTCGGTAAAGATGGCTGAGCGCAGCGGCGCCATCGCTGGGCACCTCGTCCTCAAGAAAGGCGTGGTAGCGCTCATGGCGATGCTGCAATGCCCCGATCACCATGCTTTCCTTGGAGGGAAAATGGCGGTAGAGGGTGCGTAGGCTCACGCCAGAGGCAGCCTTGAGCTCTGACACACTGGGTTCTGCGAAGCCACGCTGGCTGAAGAGGGCTTCCAGGCGAGCGGCGATGTCGTGCTGAATCATGGAAGGACCATCGTCGAAGATTTCAGGGAGAGCGTTTGTTCTACCTCTACAGGGTAGAGCACTCATTCTCCCTGTGTCAATGTCCTGCAGCATTGTCCCGCTCGTCACCCCCTTTGATGGCTCGGCGACCCACGAGTGCTCCTCAATGAGGAGCGTCATCTTACCCTTGAGCGCAAGAGACTGCTTTCATCACGACCAATGGCGATGATTTCGGCCACCTGCTGGCTGGATTCTCGAGATAACGTTGCGACACTTTATGGTAAAGATTATCATTCGCGCTCAATTTGCTGGCGCAGGGGGCGTCAGTCATGGCCATGCTCTGTCGAATACAGGGCGAGATGTTGATTCAGCAGGACGCTGGCACATCACATAGAAGGGTTCTAGGTGCCAAGTCATTCTCGCAACCACGTCGTCAACAAGAATACCGTCAGCAAGAGCACCGTCAGCAAGAGCAAGGGGCCATTTTCCTGTCTGGTCTTCAGCCTCATGGCATTGCCGAGTACCACACTGGCGGCAGGTGAGTCGGCACAGGACGCCTCGGCAGTCGCAAGCTCGGTGATGGTGGTCACCGGCCAGCGGGAATCGGAAGTGGCGCCGGGCAGTTACCGTGCAGAGGCCTCAAGCCTTGCCAACAAGCAGTCGGTGGAGTTTCTCGAGCAGGCCCGCACCATCAATGTGGTGACCCGGCAGGTCATGCACGACTTCAATCTCGATGACCTGGAAGAGTCGCTGCAGCCGGTGGCTGGCATTCAGCTGGGCAATACGCTGGGGGGCACCGAGGATGGCTTCGTCAAGCGAGGCTTCGGCAGCAACAGCGATGGCTCGATGCTGATCGATGGCATCCGTCAGCCGCGCCGTACCTACAGCACGGCGACGGTGGACCGCGTCGAGGTTCTCAAGGGGCCGTCATCGCTTTTCCAGGGGCAACAGAACCCCGGCGGCGTGATCAACATGGTCACCAAGCGTCCGCACTACGAGACGCACACCGAGATCAGTGGCGAAGTCAGCTCCTTCGGCGGTGGCAATACCACCCTGGACACCACCGGTCCCATCGAGGATACCGGCCTGGCCTATCGCTTCATCCTCTCGCATGAGGATGAAGACTCCTGGCGCGAGTACGGCAATGACCGCCGCACCACCATCGCCCCGTCCTTACGTTGGGAGGGCGAGCACAGCAGCGCCCAGATCAGCTACGAGTATCAGGACTACGAGCTGGATATCGATCGTGGCACCGTCTTCTACAACGGCAGCGCCGCCAACGTCACGCGTGGCACGCGTTTCGATGAATCCTGGAACCGCGTCTATGGCCATGACGAGTCCGTCAATGCCTGGTGGAAGCAGGAAGTCACCGACAACTGGGACATGAAGCTGACCTATGGCTGGACGCGTCGTCAGTACAGCGATGCGCGCGCCAACGTCACGAATGTCAGCGATAGCGGTGATGTGACCGTGCGCGCCGAAGAGAACCAGGGCTATGAACGCAGCGAGCACTACACGGCGCTGGACGCCATGGGTGATGTCGAGATTGCCGGGCAGCGTCACCAGCTGGTCATCGGTGCCGATTACGAGACCACTCGCGACTATCTGGATGAGCGCTATTTCGGCGACTCCGTCACGGTCTCCACCGTCACCGACGTGAACCACGGCCAGCTGGCCCAGGTGACCTCCGACGACATCAATACCTCGCGCAGCAATCGTCTCGACGAGAGCCAGGCCATCGGGGTCTATGTCAGCGACCGCTGGTATCTGAGTGACAAGTGGATTCTGGGCCTTGGCGGGCGCTACACCTGGTTTGATCAGCAGAGCGGGCAGGGCGAGGATTTCGTATCTGACCCCGATTACAGCGATGACCTGTTCCTGCCCTCCGCGAACCTGCTGTATCGCATCGACGATGCCAGCTCCGCGTACCTCAGCTACAGCGAATCCTTTGTGCCCAACGGCAGCGACAGCGCCAGTGGCGAGAGCCTCGACCCTGAGCTCGGCAAGGGCTATGAGATCGGTTACAAGCGTCAGTGGAATCCGCGTCTGGCGACGTCCGTGGCGCTCTACCAGATCCGCAAGGAGAACGTCGCAGTCACTGACAATGGGGTGACTCGCACCATCGGTGAAGCCGGCTCGCAAGGCCTGGAATTCAGCCTCGAAGGCGCCCTGACGGATCGTACTTCCTTGCTGTTCAGCTATGCCTACACCGATACCGAAGTACTCGAGGATACCGAAGGCACCGAGGGCAATCGTCTGTCGAACGCGGCGCTCAACGCGGCTAGCCTCTATCTGGCACATGATCTGGCGATTGATCCATCCTACGGAGAGTGGCGTGTCGGCGGTGGCGTGCGCTACGTCGGTGAGCGTGAAGGTGACGACGACAACAGCTTCTCGATGGATGCCTACACCGTGGCGGATGCCTTCGTCGGCTGGCGTCATGACTTCTTCGGCCCGGACACCGAATTCAAGCTGAATGCGAAAAACCTGTTCGATACCGGCTACTACTACGGTAGCGGCGGCGATACCCGCGTGCTGGTGGGTGACCCGATGGAAATCACCCTGTCAGCCAGCGTGGGCTGGTAACACCGCTGATTGCTCTTTATGAGCTGATTGCTCTTTATGAGCTGATTGCTCTTTATGAAGAGGGGACTACAGGCAACTGTCGTGGACCAGGGGCGCTCCAATGCGCCCCTGATGCGTTGCGACGACTCGACATCGGGGCCTGACGTATCGGGTCCTGCCGCTGATTCAATCGGATTGGCTGATAGACTGACGTCTCGAGGATCTCTTCCTTCATTCGATGTCACTACTGTCCGGAGAGCTTCACATGCTCGACTCGCTTCCCCTTGCCGATATCCGTGCCTTTGTCATGACAGCGGATCACGGCAGTTTCACCCGGGCCGCCGAGACGTTGGGCGTATCGCGTTCACAGGTGTCCAAGCAGGTCACCGCGCTGGAGAAGCTGCTGGGCGTTACCCTGATGCAGCGTTCCACTCGCTCGTTGCGGCTCACCGAGAGTGGCCATCTTCTCCACGCGCAATGTCGTAGTGCGCTGGGCGACATGGCGCAGATCGTGACGCTGGTGCGTGAAGAGCGTAACGCCATGCGCGGTCGGATTCGGCTCAACAGTGTCGGGGGCCCCATCGGCGAGCGTCTGCTGGGGCCAGCCGTTCACGCCTTCATGCAGGCCTGGCCGGAGGTCGAGATCGAACTGGATTTCAGCAGTCATCGCGTGAATCTGATTCGCGATGACTTCGATATCGCCCTGCGCATGGGTGCACTCGAGGATGCCGATTTCATTGCCCGTCCGCTGGCGACTCTGTCCTATGTGGTCGTGGCGAGTCCTGACTATCTTTCGCGACATGGCTCACCGAAAACTCCCGGTGGCCTGCAGGCTCACCGCTGCCTGGTGGGCTCGGTCGCGCGCTGGAGATTTCGCGCCCGACATGACCCGAAAAGCGAGATACAGGTGGATATCAGTGCCCAGTTGCAGTGTCGCAACGGGCATGTGCTGGTCAGTGGTGCCCTGGCCGGCAACGGCATCATTCGCGTGCCCAGACTCTACTGTGATGACGCCATCGCAAGCGGAGAGCTCAAGGAAATCCTGCAGGATTGGCAGCCGGCGGATGTGCCGTTGTCATTGATCTACCATCGTGAGCGCCATCGTCCGCTGCGTACCATGCGTCTGATCGAACATCTGGTCACCTGGTTTGATGAGCGCAATGCCTGATTGTGTGCTTCATTACCAAGTGAGTCATGCTGAGTTAATTAGGAGCACGATGCTCCTGTGAATGTCGGCCTTCAGTGGGAAACCGCTGGGGATTCACGCATTGCGTGCGCGATGTGCTGGCGGCAAGTCACGGAGTTTTCAGGTGGGATCAATCTGACAGGGAGTCGCTCATGAACTTGATCGCTGCATTGGCCAGTGCGTTGTCAGTCTGAATGTGTCACTTGCCGAATTACCTTTATCAACCGCCCTACGGTGTAGCGACGCTCGCGCCGGAGGCGCTTGACCTGTTGGAACGGCTGTACCGACATGACGCTGACACCCTGGCGCATTCCTGGCGGGTGGCAGGGCTTTCGGTCTCGCTCTATGCCAGGCTGCTCGACCCGCAGGCGCGCAGTCTTTCCTTGCAGGCACTGCACCATGCGGCGCTGCTGCATGATATCGGCAAGCTCTCCATCCCTCGCGAGTTACTGCAGGCGCCACGAGCGCTGATACCAGAGGAGCGCTGCCTGATGCAGCGCCATGCGAGTGAAGGTGGCCTGCTGCTCGACACGCTAGGGGAGCCGCTGCGTACGCTGAGTATCGAGATTGCGGTAGGGCATCACGAATGCTGGGATGGCTCTGGCTACCCTGGCCAGATCATGACGCAGGCACTGCCCTTGCATTGCCGAGTGGTCGGGCTCATGGATGTCTTTGATGCATTGGCGTCTCCTCGGGCCTACAAGGCGGGATGGCCGCTGGACAGATTGATCGCCTTGTTCGTTGCCCAGGCCGGGCGTCAGTTCGACCCACAGTTGATCGGTCGCCTCTCACCCCTCTGGAAGGAACTACTCGCGGTGCATCATCAGTTGCTTGATCAGACACGAAGTGATTGAGCGTGGTGATGTCTCTCCGGGACATTCAAAGGCCCCTGTCATGAACATCGACAGGGGCCTTTGAAGTTAAGTGCCATGCGAGCAATGCGTCATCAACTGCAGCGCTCACGCTTGATGGCGGCCCAGTCAGTAGTTGGATTGCGGCGGCCATGATTGCCGGCATAGGCCGCGATCTTGGGCGACTCCCAGTCTGCGAGAACATCACCTTCCAGACGGTAGATCTCCACACCGAGCGGGTTGCAGGTCTCCAGCGGGTCACGCGCATCAGGGCCCCACAGATCCACAGACAGATCGCCACCCGGGCAGCAGGACATCGCGCACAGCAGGTCCGTCTCGGCAAAGAACTCCAGGTAATCGCCCTTGCGAGCCGGGCAGGCCTTCATGAAGTACTTGTCTTCGTTGTTGAGGCCGGTGCACTGGAAGATGTTGAGCACATCGTGGATATCGAATTCGGTCAGGCCCCAGGGCGCCACCGCGCGGACCAGATTGGAATGGCAGTGGTGATCGAAGTCCTCGCCGGTCAGCAGGCGATTGACGTAGGGGTCGCAGCGCGTGCCCAGCAGGTCATGCACGCGGCCGCCTTCTGCATCGACACCATAGTCGGCGAGGGTGTCATCGATGATGGTCGCCATCGGGCGCAGGTAGGGCAGTGTGGACCACAGGCGATCATAGGTGCTGACATGCGCACGCTGCAGCTGGCGGGTGCGAGACGCCCACATGCGTTCACGCGGATTGTGCAGATTCCACATGTTGAAATCACCGACCTGTGAGCCTTCGGTGATCTTGATGCGCAGCACGTGGCCCGCCGGCACTTCCCATGCCAGTCCATCGCGCAGCGGCACGGTATGCGTCGCGACCAGCGTGCGCTCGGCCTTGCCTTCGGTGAGGCTGTCGTAGAAGTCGCGATCGATGTCCAGAATCGACCCCTTGCTGGCTTGATAGGCGGCAGGTACATCACTCATGACAGGACTCCCGGGGTTGTCAGGTCTGGTCTCTCATTGAGGATCGATGGCGGCATTGTCGGATAATGAAATCGAGCAAGGACGACGTCCACTGTCAGATTGCCACGTCAGGCGCTTCAGTACATTTTTCGGCGACAATGAAATCCTCGGGAGGATGAAACAGAACTGGCGCAGGGATTGCTCCCTGCGCCAGTTCTGTTTCATTCCTGAGTCCAATGTTGCCCTCAGGCCAAGGGTGTCTCTTGGCCGACAGCAGATCTGATCAGCCATTGAGCACGCCCAGCCAGGCCCACAGGCCGAGCAGGGTGGCGATCAGCACCGGCGGCGTCAGGATCAGGCCGACCTTCATGTATTGCCCCCAGCTGATGTGATGGCCTTTCTGATCGAGCACATGCAGCCACAGCAGTGTGGCGAGACTGCCGATCGGGGTGAACTTGGGGCCCAGATCATTGCCGATCACGTTGGCATAGATCATCAGCTCGCGTGTCGCGTCACTGACCTGCTGCGCAGTGAGGTGGTCGATGGCCAGCGCGCCGATCAGCGTGGCCGGCATGTTGTTCATCACCGAGGCGGTGACGGCAGCCAGCACACCGGTGCCGAGGGTCGCGACCAGACTGCCTTGGCTGGCAAGCCAGGCGAGAATGTCACTGGCGTGGTCGGTCAGGCCGGCATTGCCCAGCCCGTAGACCACCAGGTACATGCCGACCGAGAACAGCACGATCTGCCACGGCGCACCGCGCAGCACCGGGCCGAGTTCGATCACGGCATCACCGCTGCCCAGCCAACGCCCGGCGATGGCCAGCAGCATCAGCGCGGCGCTGCCGGTGACGACGGCGAGCGGAATGCCCAAGGGCGCGGTCACGAAGTAGGACACCAGCAGTACCCCCAGCAGCGGAAAGGCCGCGCGGAAGACCTGGGGGTCCTTGATGGCGCTCGACGGTGCCTCGAGTTTCTCCAGCGCATAGTGTGACGGTAGTTCCTTGCGGAACATCAGCCACAGCACGATCAGCGTGGCGGCCAGTGCGATCAGATCCACCGGTACCATCACCGCGGCGTAATGCGTGAAGGAGATGTCGAAGTAGTTGGCACTGACGATGTTGACCAGATTCGAGATCACCAGCGGCAGGCTGGTGGAATCCGCCACGAACCCGGTGGCGATGATGAAGGCCAGCGAGGCCGCCGCCGAGAATTCCAGGCGTACCAGAATCGCGATCACGATCGGTGTCAGCAAAAGGGCCGCGCCATCATTGGCGAAGAAGGCCGCGATCACCGCACCCAGCAGCACGATGAGTGGGAACAGCCTACGCCCATTGCCGCCGCCCCAGCGTGCGACATGCAGTGCCGCCCAGCTGAAGAAGCCCGCTTCATCGAGAATCAGCGAGATGATGATCAGTGCCACGAAGGTGAAGGTGGCGTCCCAGACGATGTCCCACACCACCAGTACGTCCGGCAGCGTGACCACGCCGCAGACCAGTGCGATCACGGCGCCGCCCAGTGCACTGGTGCCGATGCCCAGACCGCGTGGTTGCCAGATCACCAGTGCCAGCGTGATGACGAAGATTGCCAAGGCAAGCATGACGTCTCCTTGTCGAGGGGGAAGAGCAAGAGAAGCACGACGTGTGCGAACACGGACAGCGTCAGATCGTGCTCTGATTGACGCGTTTCGAGACCTCTTCGGCACTCTCGACACGCTCGGAATAGCGCTCGGTCAGATAGTCACTGCGCTCGCGGTTCATCCAGGTGAACTTCATCAGCTCTTCACAGACATCGACGATGCGCAGATACAGCGGTGACATGCGCATGCGGCCGTTTTCATCGAATTCATTGAAGGCCTTGGGCACGGATGACTGGTTGGGGATGGTCAGCATGCGCATCCAGCGGCCCAGAATGCGCATCTGGTTGACGCTGTTGAAGCTCTGGCTGCCGCCGCTGACCTGAAGGATGGCCAGCGTCTTGCCCTGGGTAGGACGTACGCCGCCCAGTGACAGCGGAATCCAGTCGATCTGCGCCTTCATGATCGAGGTCATCGCGCCATGACGTTCAGGGCTGGCCCAGAGCATGCCCTCGGACCACTGGGCCAGCTCGCGCAGCTCCTGCACCTTGGGGTGATCGGCCTCGCAGTCATCCGGCAATGGCAGGCCGGCCGGCGAGTAAAGGCGCACCTCGGCACCGAAGGCACGCAGTAGGCGCGCCGCTTCCTCGGCGGCGAAGCGCGAGAAGGAACGCTCACGCAGGGAGCCGTACAGCACCAGAATGCGCGGCGCATGACGTGGTGCATCCGGGCCGACCAGGCGGTCGATCTCCAGCGGTCGCCAGTGTTCGGCGTCGATATTGGGCAGGTCGGCCAATGCCGCTTTCATCGCGTCTGTCATGGTGTCGCCTGTCGGCAGGTGAGAGTGGGTGGAAGTGTGTGCGTTCATGGGTCAAGTCCTTGGGGCGTGGACGACGTCGCCGTCCTCCTTGGTGTAGTGTGCGACCGGGTTGTCCAGAAGCTCCAGTACCGTCTCCGACGGGCGGCACAGGCGCTTGGCTGCGGGCGTCACCACAATGGGGCGATTGATCAGGATCGGGTGGGCCATCATGGCGTCGATCAGCTCGGCATCGCTCATGGACGGGTCATCCAGATTGAGCTGTTCATACGGCGTACCCTTGCGGCGCAGCAGCGGGCGCGGTCCACCGCCCATGGCGTCGATCAATGCTTCCAGCGTCTCACGTGTCGGGGGTGTGACCAGATACTCGATGACCTCCGGTGTCTCACCGGAAGCCTTGAGCATGGCCAGCACATTGCGTGACGTGCCGCAGGCCGGGTTGTGGTAGATCGTGATCGTGTGGGAAGAGCGAGTGGATTCAGTCATCGTTTCCGGGCTCCTGCGACGTACCGGGAGTGTGGGCGTCACCGCAGCTGGGCAGGGTGAGCGAGGCCAGCAACGGATCGCAGACCACCGAGGAGCCAGCGCAGCAGTCGCGTACCAGAAACTGCACGGTGGCGAGCATGTGCTCGAGGTTGGCGCGGTAGATCAGCGAACGGCCCTCGCGCTGGGAGTGGATCAGCCCCGCGCGACTCAACACGCCAAGATGGGTCGAGAGCGTGTTGTGCGGCACCTCGAGACGACGGGCGATCTCGCCGGCCGGTAGTCCCTCTGGTTCATGGCGTACCAGAAGGCGAAACGTGTCCAGACGCGTGGCCTGGGATAGCGCCGCGAAGGTGTCCAGCGTGGCCTGCGGGTCGGGCAGGCTGTCAGTATCATCCATATCATCTTGTCCATATGTCGAGACTTGTCGAAATGACGATGGTGCGATGATAGATCAGCGTGCCGCATATGGGAAGTCTGCTCTCTGCTCTCGGTCATCAGCGCTCGATCTTCAGCCCTCCGTCTTGGACTGACAGCCATCAGTGTTCGTGCTGGCCCTCTAAGACCTGCTCATGCAGCCAGCTGGCCAATGCTACCTGACGAGGGTTCTGGCTCTCGAGACGCGCTGCGAGCCAGTAATCACAGCCGGAGGAATACTCCAGCGTCCCCAGCCGCACCAGCTGTCCCCGTGCCACCAATGCACTGACTTGCTGATGACTGCCCAGCGCGACGCCTTGTCCGGCCAATGCGGCATCCAGCACCAGGTGGTAGCTGGTGAATTGACGTTGCACATTGAGCGCCAGCCCCGGCTTGCCCATGCCGCTGAACCAGCGTGGCCAGTTGATCCAGTTGGGTTCGAGGCGCTCGTAGTCGAGCAGTGGCAGAGCCGCCAGCAGAGGTAGCTCCCGGCAGTCGCGGGCACCTTGTGGCAGCTCGGCGATGAAGTCGGGTGACGCCACAGGGTAGAGCGTTTCGGTGAACAGAGGGGTCAATTGCCAGTCCGGATGCGGCGCCATGTCATAGCAGATGGCGAGATCCACATCCTCGGTGAGGATGTCGCGATGATGATCTGCGGTGATCAGGCGCAGGCCACTGGCAAGCGTCGGCTGGGTGGCGCGAAGTCGATTCAACATCGGCCCCAGCCATAGGTGTGAGATGGCGCTGTTGGCGGCCAGTGTCAGGCGGGCATTGGGAGAAGGGCGGCTGACGCTCTCCAGTGCATCGATCATGAAGTCGAAACTGGTCGCCAGGCGCAGGCTCAACTGCTGTCCTGCTGCAGTCAGAGAGACGCGTCTACCCTGGCGATGAAACAGCTTGGTATCGATGTGATGCTCAAGGATGGCGATCTGACGGCTGACGGCAGCCTGGGTGATATGCAATTCGCTGGCGGCGCGCGTGAAGTTGGCGTGACGCGCGGCTGCCTCGAAGGTCAGCAGGCTGTTGAGAGGCGGGAGGCGATGACGAAAGCTCTTCATGCAGGGCTCCGAGACGAGGAGGGTAACGTTGGCTCATAGGTCAATGCTTGATGACTTCAGGTTATCAAGGTTGATCAGGATTGAGGCTATACACAGCCAGAATTATCAGGTCCACACTGATGTCATCGTGATGCATAGGGTATTCCGTAGATGACCACGGGCTATCAGCATGACACTCCGTGACCTGACTGGGTAGCAAACATGAATGAACTTGATTGGCATGCCGACCGTAGTGACCTTCACCCGCTGGAGCTTCAGGACAATGCCCTTGAAAGTGAAGGCATCGACCTGGTGGCCGTGCGTCGTTATCGACAGAATCGCCTGCGCGAAGAGATGAGCACCCAGGGCGTTGATGCCTTGATCATTTCGGACCCGGTCAACATCCGCTACGCCAGCGGCGCACGCAACATGCAGGTCTTCAGCGCTCGCAATACTCCGGCGCGTTACCTGCTGCTGACCCAGCATCGCAGTGTGCTGTTCGAATTCACGGGCTGTGAGCATCTCGCCGATGGCCTGGAAACCATCGACGAAGTGCGCCCGGCCATGACTGCCAGTTTCGTTGCGGCAGGTCACGATATCGCTGAGCGTGAACAGCAATGGGCGCGCAAGATGCTGGCGACCATTACCGAGCTGTGCGGTCTGAAAGCGGTGATCGGCATGGAGCGCATGAATGCCGGGACCGCCATCGCCTTTGATCGTCTGGGCGCGCGCGTCGTCGATGCCCAGGCACCGCTTGAGCGTGCACGTGCCATCAAGTCTGACGAAGAACTCAAGTGTGTCGTGGCCTCGCTGCGTGCTACCGAGCGCGGCGTAGGACGTCTGCGTGAAGCGATTCGTCCCGGCATCACCGAGAACGAGCTTTGGTCGGTGCTGCATCAGTTCATCATCGCTGACAATGGCGACTACTGTGAGACTCGCCTGCTCAACTCAGGCCCGCGCACCTATCCCTGGTTCCAGGAAACCGCATCCAAGCGACTGGCCGCCAACGAGCTGGTGGCACTGGATACTGACGTCGTCGGATGCCACGGCTATTACTCCGACTTCTCGCGCACCTTCCACGTCGGCCCTGACAAGCCGACCGAGACCCAGAAGCTGCTGTATCGCACCGCCCATGAGCAGGTACAGCACAATCTCGACATCCTGCGTCCCGGCATGAGCTTCCGTGAATATTCCGAGAAGGCCTGGAACATCCCCGAGCGTTTCCATGCCAACCGCTATTACCTCTCTGCCCATGGCTGTGGCATGACCGGCGAATATCCCTACCTGTATCACCATGCCGACTTTGCCGTCTCAGGCTACGACGGCGTAATCGAGCCGGGCATGGTGCTCTGCGTCGAGAGCTATATCGGCGACCCCGAAGCCGGGGAGGGCGTCAAGCTTGAGGAGCAGTGCGTGATGCGTGAAGACGGTCTCGAGATCCTGAGCAAGTTCCCGTTCGAGGAAGCCTTGTTGAACTGATGATTTCAGGATGGGGCTGCTGATCAAGCAGCGCCATGGCTCCCCCTTGGCCCGCAGTCTGCAGTCTGCAATGACGTTGTTGTTGTACCCCGGGATATTTCGGTCGGGCAGTTGTCTGGTCGCAATCTCCTGACGCGTTTCGTAGTGACACAGATGTAGAGACACAGATCACCATAATTCCAATAAATGATCGTGCCGCCATTGTCTGCTTCCTTCATGTACCAGTGCCTATGGCGCGTGAGGGACGGCTGGCTGCGCGCCTACTGACGTGAGGTAAAGACATGTCGTCCGATTTGCATGAAAGCAGCATCAATATCACCTGCCAGAAAACGGGGTTATATCGAGGACTCAACATTCCGGTGACGCTGATCAGCAAACTGATCATCACTCTTCTCGTGGTATTTGCCGTGGCCCTCCCTGATCGGGCTGTGGCGCTGTTGACCACGATCAATCAGACCATGCTTGAGCACTTCAATCTCTATTACGTCTATGCCGTCGCCTTCTATCTGGTGTTCTGCACGGTGCTATGTGTGTCGCCGTTGGGACGCAAGCGACTTGGGCGTGATGATGAAGTGCCTGAGTTTTCGCGTTTTGCCTGGTTTTCGATGATGTTCGGCGCCGGGATGGGCATCGGGTTGCTGTTCTACTCCATCGGGGAACCTGTCTCGCACTTCAATTTCAATCCGGATATCGCGGCAGGCAAGGTGCAGGCGGGGTCCGAGCAGGCCATTGAAAGTGCCGTCAGCTATACCTTCCTGCACTGGGGGCTGCATGCCTGGGCAATCTATGCCTCGGTGG
Organism: Cobetia sp. MMG027; assembly: GCF_027947415.1. Classification (NCBI taxonomy): domain Bacteria; kingdom Pseudomonadati; phylum Pseudomonadota; class Gammaproteobacteria; order Oceanospirillales; family Halomonadaceae; genus Cobetia; species Cobetia sp. MMG027. The sequence continues at coordinate 111,979 of NZ_JAQJIO010000008.1, read as the reverse complement.
CACTGGCACTGGGGTATTTCGCCTATCGTCGTGGCTTGCCATTGACCATCCGCAGTACCTTGATGCCCATCTTCGGCAAGCGGCTGCTGGATGGCCCCCTGGGTCACGCCGTGGATATCATTGCCGTGGTCGCGACCACTCTGGGTGTGGCCACCACCATGGGCGCCGGTGTCAGTCAGCTGGTGGCAGGACTGGATTTCGTGATGCCGGGCACTGAGCTGCTGGACTCCGCCGGCATTCCACGCCCCTGGCCGTTGATCCTGACACTCGTCGTGATAATGGGGCTATCGACACTGTCCGCCCTGACCGGAGTGAAGCGCGGCGTCAACTGGCTCAGCCAGTTCAACATGCTGATGTCCTTTGCCCTGCTGGCCGTCTTCATCTGGTTCGGCAGTCGTCTGTTTGCCAGTGAACTGCTGGTTTCCGCGACCTGGGATTATCTGAGAACCCTGCCGGAACGCAGCTTCCAGACCTGGCCGGTGACGAGTGCGTTAGGCCAGTGGCAGGTCGACTGGACCATTCTGCAGCGTGCCTGGTTCATTGCCTTCGCGCCATTCGTTGGGCTCTTCCTTGCGCGTATTTCACGTGGCCGCACGATTCGTGAATTCGTGTTGGGGGCGGTCGTGGCTCCCAGTCTCATGTGCTTCGTGTGGATCTGCTACATGGGTGGCAGCAGTCTGCACATAGAAACCAGCGGATTGGCGCAAGGCACGATTCTGGCAACCGTGCGCGACCATATCGCCACAGTGTTGTTCGTGACGCTGGATTACCTGGATACCGGTGCCTTGATCCATGTCATCGTCGGCGGCACCTTGATCCTAATCATCACGTATCTGGTGACCAGTGCGGACTCGGGCGTGCTGGTGCTCAACGCCATCATGGCCGGGGGAGAGGAAACCAACGAGCGCCGTCACCGCATCATCTGGGGCGCTCTGTTGACACTGGTGGTGGGCTCATTGCTTCTGGCGGGTGGCCTGGCGGCGATTCAGAAGGCAATGCTCATCGCTTCTCTGCCGTTTTCGCTGCTGATGATTCTGATGTGCATTGCCACATTCATGTCGTTATGGCGTGAGCCGAGCGACCTGCCAGCCGTGAACGAGGCTGCGCCAAACTGATGCCGGCGGCGTAAATCAGGCATTTGGCCGACAGTATTGGTAGTATGAGCGCCATTGGATACACGATAAGGGAAGATGGCGCGATGATGATGGTATTGCAGATTCTGGGGGGCTTCGTGCTGGCGGCGGGTGTGCTGCTTGCGGCAGTGCCGGAGCTAGTCAATCGCTTCAAGGGCCCGGATGACACGCCGTTGACCGTGCCCAGACAAACGGGTGCGGCGATCTCTCGCCGGATCCGCTGGGGCTGGGTCATCGCGGTAGGGTACCTGCTGATGTATCCGCCGATCGGTCTGGGAGTGTTGCCGGTGCTGGTGACACTCGCCGTGGCGGGTATCGCCGGCATCATGACGGCACGCCTGATGGGGTTGATGCTGGATGGCATCGACATGCGTCATCTGTTCCGCTTTGCTGCCGAGTCGCTGATTCTCGGCGGCCTGTGGACCTGGTTCGTCAAGCTGTCCGCTTGAGAGGGGGCTCCCAGGCAGAGAGCGATTCCCGCTGTTTTTCCCTTCCCTGAGGCCTCTCATGCCGCTCAATGACAATACGCTAGCCGCATTGGCTCATCTGGACAGGTCGCACCCCGTTCTGGTGACAGGAGCGACGGGGTATGTGGCGGGACAGCTGATCCGTCGCTTGCTGCAGGAGGATCTGACAGTGCATGCCGCCGTGCGGGATCCAGGTAACACCGAACGTCCTGGCGGCACTGAAGGCACTGGAAGACAGCATATCGGGCAAGCTGCGCGTCTTCGCCAGTGATCTGCTCGAGCAGGGCTCTTACGCCGAAGCGATGGCGGGATGTCGCGTGGTCTTTCATACCGCCTCGCCTTTTGTCGTCAGTGTCGAGGATCCCGAGCGCGATCTGGTGCGGCCAGCAGTGGAGGGCACGCGTAACGTGCTCCAGGAAGCCAATCGTCAGAGCAGTGTCGAACGCGTGGTGCTGACCAGCAGTTGTGCTGCCATCTACAGTGACAATGCCGATGCGTTGGACACCCCGCGTGGCTGTTTCGACGAGAGTGTCTGGAACACCACGGCCTCGCTGACACACCAGGCCTACTCCCACTCCAAGACGCTGGCGGAACAGGCCGCCTGGCAGATTGCCGAGCAGCAGTCGCGCTGGCGGCTGGTAGTGATCAATCCCTCGCTGGTGCTTGGCCCCGCGATCAGCGATGACACGCACGGCGAATCCTTCAGCCTGATGACGCAGCTCTGTGACGGCACGCTCAGGATAGGCGCGCCGGATTACGGCATGGGCGTGGTGGATGTGCGTGATGTCGCCGAGGCGCATCTGGCGGCGGGATTTCTGCCCACGGCCACCGGGCGTCATCTGGTCGCCGGGCACTCCTCAAGCTTCATTGCGCTGGGGCGACTGTTGAGTCATCACGCCGGCCCGCAATATGCGATTCCCTCTCGCCAGCTGCCCAGATGGCTGGTGTGGCTGGCGGGTCCGCTGGCCAACAGGGCGGTGACCCGCAAGATCGTCTCACGCAACGTGGGGCATGCCTTCGTGTTCGACAATACCCGCAGCCGTGAGCAGCTGGGGCTGATCTACCGGCCCCTCGAGACGACGCTGCACGATATGTTCGATCAACTGGAGGCCAGCGGCCGCCTGTCGTGAACCTCATCTTCTGCATGTCAGCGACGTCGGAGCGGCTCCAGCAGGGCATTCAACCCGTTGTGATCTATCTCGTGCATCAGCGCCAGCAAGCGACCTATCTCGCCTTGGGGGAATCCCTTGCGCGCAAACCAGCCCAGGTAATCGCCGGGCAGGTCGGCAATCAATCGTCCGGCGTACTTGCCATAGGGCATCTGGCGGGTCGTCAGTTTCTGCAGATCTTCGGGGCTCATCCAGTGACTCTCATTCCACTCGGTTAAGGACGGTCTGGTCAGTTGCAGGTGCCATTCTGGCACAGCTGTGATGCAACGGTTGGGTTTTGCTCCGGCACCGCCATGTCCTGATCATACTCATGATACGGAGTGACTCATGTCCCGCGACTATCAGAACCTCGAGCAGCTACCCCTCGCCGGAGAATGGCGTAACGGCCGAGCCGGCAGGACGCTTGAGGTGGTGGACCCCTTCGATCAGAGCTCGCTGCTCTCGATTCCCATGGCCAATGCCGAGGATCTCGATGCCAGCTATCGCAGGGCGCGTGATGTCCAGCCTGACTGGGCTCTGACACCGGCGAGCGAGCGCGCTGGCGTGATGCACAAGGTGGTGGAGCTGATGGACGAGCGACGCGAGGAGTTGCTCGGCTGGTTGATTCGTGAGTCGGGCAGTACCCGCCTCAAGGCTCAGGCGGAGCTGGCCGCGGCCCGTGCGATCACGCTGGAGTCCGCCGCGATGGCCAATCGCGTGGCCGGGATGGTGATGGAGGCTCAGGTACCGGGCAAGGAGAACCGTGTCTTCCGCAAGCCGCTGGGTGTCATCGGCATCATCAGCCCGTGGAATTTCCCGCTGCATCTGACCCAGCGTTCCCTGGCGCCGGCACTGGCACTTGGCAACAGCGTCGTCATCAAGCCGGCCAGTGATACTCCGCTGACCGGCGGCCTGCTGCTGGCCAGGCTCTTCGAGGAGGCGGGGCTGCCTGCCGGTGTCCTGAGCGTGGTGGTCGGTGCCGGCAGCGAGATCGGCGATGCCTTCGTGGATCACGAGGTACCGCGGCTGATCTCCTTCACCGGCTCCACCCAGGTGGGCAAAGCCATCGGCAGGCGCGCCGTCGGTGGCGATCACCTCAAGCAGGTCGCCCTGGAGCTGGGCGGCAACAGCCCCTTCGTGGTGCTTGACGATGCGAACATCGAGCAGGCGGTGGACGCCGCGCTGGTCGGCAAGTTCCTGCATCAAGGGCAGATCTGCATGGCCATCAACCGCATCATCGTCGATGCGTCGGTCCATGATGCCTTCGTCGATCGCTTCGTGGCGCGTGCCCGTGAGCTGAAGGTCGGCAACCCCGCACAGGACGATACCGTCATCGGGCCGATCATCAATGCCAAGCAGCGTGATGGTCTGCTCGAGATGATCGAGACGGCCAAGGGTGAGGGTGCCCAAGTGATGCTTGAGGGCGAGGCGCAGGGTCAGCTGGTGCCGCCGCATGTGTTCACCGATGTTACCAATGACATGAGCCTGGCGCAGAACGAGATCTTCGGCCCGGTGGTCGGCATCCAGAAAGCCCGTGATGAAGCGCATGCGCTGGAACTTGCCAATGGCACCGAATATGGTCTCTCAGCCTCCGTCTTCACCGCGGATATCGCACGCGGCGAGCGCTTCGCGCGTCAGGTCGAGGCGGGCATGGTGCACGTCAATGACATGCCGGTGAATGATGATCCACGCGCGCCCTTCGGCGGCGAGAAGAATTCAGGCCTTGGGCGCTTCAATGGCGACTGGGTGCTGGAGGAATTCACCACCGATCAATGGGTCAGTCTGCAGGTCGAGCCACGTCAGTATCCGTTCTGATCCCTCTTATCTGTAGTTGCGCATGACAAACAACGCCCCGCTCAGCCTGCTGGCTGAGCGGGGCGTTTTTGATGGTGAGTAATGCAGACACGTCATGGTGATGATGCAGGCAAGAAGGCCTAGGGATCTTGACAGCAAGGGCGGCGCTGTAGAGAGGACAGAGACGCAAGCTGCGATCATCAGTAGGGATCGAGGGCGGAAAGCGTCACGACCAGCCCCAGTACCAGCGCCGCCAACATCACTTCCAGTCGCGTCATCCACTCAAGGGCTCGTGTGGTGCCGCCCTGGCCGGAAAGCTTCGGCACAAGCCAATAGCGATTGAAGAGGGCGATACTGACCATGCTGAGCACCAGCCCGATCTTGATGGCCAGCAGTCCTTGATAAGGGTGTGACCAGTCCAGCGGGGGTGTCCCGAGAATCAGCCCGGTATTGAGGGCCCCCGTCACGACCACCAGAGCGACCGCGAGGTGGCCCATGCGGGAGAAGCGTATCAAGGCAGCTCTGGCGGCTTGGCACAAAGTTTCGGCATGCAATGCACGCAGGGTGGACACCACCGGGAACAACGCCCCGATCCAGAAGCCACCACTGAGTAGGTGCAGCCATTGATTGGCGCGGTGAATACCTCCCAGCCAGCCACCGTGCATGGCGGCGTGACCGGAGAACGCAAGGCTTGCCAACATTGCCATGCTCGCAAGCGCCAGGACCACCAGGCGATGTGCGGGAATCACCATCAGCGCCAGCAGTGCCATCGACAGGATGCCTGCCTTGCCTGCCCAGGCAAGTCCCGAGGTCGTCTGGGTCATGACGCTCCATGCCAGGGAGACATTGGAGAGATCTCCCCAGCCAGCCCCGATGATGGCAGTCTGGAGTGGCAGTTGGCAGGCAGTGGCGATCACGGCCAATGCCAGTGCCAGGCGCAAGGCCCCCGACCAGCGCTCCTCAAGCCAGAGGCGCAGCTCGCGCGATGACGATGTCAGCAGGAATCCGCTGACGCCCCAAAGGAACACGACCGCTCCGTCAAGGACGAAGCGGCTCGCGGCAAGGGCGTTATCGGGGCCGATCACGGCGTGACGGTGAACTGATACTGGCCTTCGGTCTTGTGACCATCGGTGGAAAGCACATGCCATTTGACGGCATATTTTCCTGCCTCGAGCGTCTTGCTGACCGGAGCGTTCAACGTCTTGCCGCCATTGTCGAGAGTGGCATCCCCCAGGGAGACGGGGTTGCCATCGACTCTGCTGAGACCCAGGCCACTGAAAGGCAACTCCAGCCCTTCGCTGAAGGTGAGGCTGATGCTAGTCGGCGAGGCGATTCTGGCGCCGTCCGCGGGATTGGCACTGCTGACATGGGCGTGAGCGAATGCCTGGCCACTGAACAGCAGGCTGCCAGCGACGAGTGTGGTGAGCCAATGTCTTGCATGCGTCATCTTGATGTCCTCTGGACTTCGGTCGCGTTGACTTGTGCATGGTCCAGCCATGGGGATTCACACCCTCTGGCCAGAGGTATGCACTTGCAGAAGGGGCACGTTACCTCAGCCAGCACTGTGGTGTCCCCCGCAATAATGTCGCACCCCGAGTTCCGCCTGGTGGCGGATCAATGACTGATCAGAGAGACGCTACCCAGCCAGGCAAGCCTGAGTGCCAGCAATGACAGCGCCCATTTGAACAGGCCATCGAAGTGCCGGTTGGAGACACGATCCAGAAAACGCAGTCCGAGGCGGGTACCGATCAGGCCCGCACCGATCATCAGCACGATCAGGGGCAACCACTCATGGAAGAGAAACCCTGCCATGCCGAAGATGAACGCCTTGGTCAGATGCTGCGCGACCATGCAGGCCGCGAAGGTCGCCACCTTGGTGTGACGCTCGCCGCCGCCTTGCTTGATGAAGCTCGCGACCAGTGGGCCGCTGGCCCCGATCAGACTCGAAAGGAACGTTGTGATGGCACCGGCGATCAAGGTGCCCGTGCGGCTCAATGCCCGCTTGGGCAGCGCCGGCCCCCAGCAGGTGAACAGCACGAACAGCGCGATGGTGAGTTCCAGTACCCCTTCAGGCAAGCGGATCAACACCCAGGCCGCGATCAGCGCACCCAGCGCTACACCAGGCAGAAAGGCCAGCAGACGGCGCATGTCGATATGGCGCCATGTCATCGCCATACGCCCACCGTTGGAGCCCAGCTGCACCATGCCATGCACCGGAATCAGGGCAGTGGCAGGCATCAACTGCGCCATGAACATGATCAGCAACGTTCCACCGCCGACCCCGACAGCCGCAGACAGCGCGGAGGTGGCAGCAGCCAGCAGGATCAACGCGATGACGATGGGCAGCGAGAGCGGGAAATACTGCGCGAGGCCGTCAACCAGGCTTGCGAGGTAGGGAATATCGGCGGAATTGGCGGGCATTGCGGGCATCCTGTGCAGAAAGCCAATGATGAAGTGACATTCGGCTGGCGGCTGGCGGCTGGCGGCTGGCGGCTGGCGGCTGGCGGCTGGTGGGGGGAGCATGGCTGGCCGGCACGCAAGGCTACCTTGAGCAGGCGGCGCTGCCCAGTATTGCCTTTATGACATGTGTGGGCCCGTCCAAGGTGCCATTTTCTGCAAAGTATCCGCTTATGAATGAACTGGCGATACAACCAAAGGAAAGAAGTGCCAGCAATGAAAAGCCCCTCTGGCCGTCATGGGCCAGAGAGGCTTCAGTCTTCTGCGTCGTGCCAGAAAGGATGAATCAGGCCGGTGAAGAGGCCTCGACCCGCTCCGCGCGTTCGGCACGCTTTAACATGCGATAGCGCGAGCGTACCTCGTCACGCTCAAGGTAGCAGCCCTGCAACCAACGGCTGCCGCTGTCGCCTTCGAAGGCATCGCGAGCGTGCAGCAGGCGGCGATTGTCGAAAATGACCATGTCGCCGGGGGCATAGGTGAAGCGCATGGCGAAGCGCGGCTCACGCAACATGCGCTGCAGCGTCATCAGTGCTTCATAGGCGGTCTCGGTCTGCTCGAACGGTGCCATCATCGGCCCGCGCAGGAAGTCGGCGATCCGCACCTCCAGCAGCTCTCCTGCCTGACCCAGCACGATCATCGGCGAATACCAGACATGATCGGTATTGCGCGAGGTATTGGCGTAGCGCCACTGTACCGTGGTGAGTGTCTCGTAGGCCTTGGGGTGTTCTTCCTTCAGCGCCGCCGCGATAGCGAAGCCGTCCATCATCACCGCCATGCCGCCTTCCACGGTGTTCTCGAGACAGTAGAGGCATTGCAGGCCCGGCTGATATTCACGGGTTGGCAGGTCCACGTGCGGTGGCAAGGCGATCGAGGTATAGGCATTGGAATCCGGGTTATGGATCGCACGGACATTGAAGAGGTGGCCGAAGTTGGTGGTGCGGATCGAGCCGATGCGTTCGGCGACCTTTTCGATGGCGCCTTCTTCTATCGGCAGGTTGCGCAGACGCACCAGTCCCTTGCCGAGCAGTTCATGCAGGGTCGGATACAGAATCTCCGCCTCATGCGCGCTGCCATGGTCGGCCTCGGCCAGGCGAGCGGCATCGATGGTCGGCGGCTGATCCAACTGCTCGCCGTGCCAGAGCGTCATCGGCGGCAGTTCCGGTGGCAGCGCGTCTTGGTTGTCATAGTCATTGGCACGCAGGAAGCCCGGGTGGAAGCGCAGACGGCGGTCTTCGGGCGTGAACAGCACGCTGAGTGCGCCGTCCTCATCGATGCAGGCCACGGCGATTTCCGGCCAGGCAGGAATCTGGGAGAGGTCCAGAATGCGTTCGCGCGTCGCCGGATTGACGGTGGTATCGTCCGCGGCGTTCTCGCGCAACCAGACACTATGAAAACGGCTGACGCGGCCATCGCTCCAGGTCACGCTCAGAAAGCGTGCTTCGTGAACGACCTTCACGAGAGTCTCGTCAATTGGCCAGCTGTCGTAATCGGGTGTGATCGGGAGCGCCATGGAGAGTCCTTCCTTCTATCAGGTGAGCGATTCCCCGACAGAATGGCAGCCCACGGCGTTCGCTACTGTGCCCAAGTCGACACCCACTGTGCCCAATTCGACATCGAGTTGCGGGGGCGGGCGTAGATTACCCCAGAGGACGTGGTGGCTGGCGGCGCGCCTGGGTCGGGGTGATCCCGAAGCGACGGCGAAAGGCGCGGGTGAAACTCGAATGCGAGGTGAAACCGCAGGCCAGAGCGATGTCGGTGACGCCATGGCGGGTATCGTGAAGCAGGCTGCGTGCATGCAGCAGGCGACGCTCCCCATGATAGGCGCGAGGCGTGCAGCCGAGCCCTTGCTGGAAGCGGCGCTCCAGCTGGCGCCATGAGAGGCCGAGCTCTTCGGCGAGTGCCTCGATGCTCAGTGGGGCTTCCAGAGTGTTCTCCATGCGCGTGATCGCACGCCTGAGCAGCGGGTCGGCCAGGTCGGCCGTCTGCTGACTGATGCCGCGCTGGCGGCTGGCCGGCAGGCGCCCCTGATCGAGAATCAGCTGTTCGCGTACTGCCTGATAGAGCGCCTGGCCATGCTGACGCCGTATCAGCTCCAGGCTCATGTCCAGCGGGGCGCTGCCGCCGGCGCAGAAGAAGCCATCGTCACTGATTTCATACAGTGACTCCACGGCGTCCACCTCATCGAAGCGCTGGCTGAATTCCGGCAGGCTTTCCCAGTGCAGCGTCACCGTCTTGCCGGTGAGCAGGCCGGCGCGCGCCAGTACGAAGCAGCCGGTATCCACGCCGCCGAGCTGGCAACCGCTATGAGAGCGCTCCTGTAGCCAGTGCAAGGTGCGGTCTTCCAGATAGGCTTCCGGGGCAAAGCTGGTGCACACCACCAGCTTGTCCACTGCGGCGAGCTCATCACGTGCGGTATCCACCGGCAGCACCATGCCGTTGGAGGCCTTGACCGGCGCGCCATCCTGGCTTGCGAGTGTCCATTGATACAGGCGTTTTCCGCGCAATCGATTGGCAATGCGCAGCGGCTCGATCATCGAGAAGAGCGCGACCATCGCGAAGCCCGGCAGCAGGAAGATACCGAGTTGGTGACGGTCAGTGGGGGCAGGCGAGGCAAGAGTGGCGGTCAATGGCGCAATGCTGGTGGGTTGGTCAGACAACCCGCCGTCTTCCGGTAGGCCGAAGGCGTAGGACACACCGGGTGGGACAGCGCTGGAATCGTGTGAAGACATGAGGATAGGCAACGACGGTGTCGGATGGATCGACAGAAGGGGTTGGGCCTGACCTTAGCGTGTTCGCTAACTGAGCGCGAGGAGGCGATGGCGTGAGGCGAGGGCCTCGGCAGGAATGTCCGTCCTGCTTGGCGATCCCGATCAGGGCAGACAGGACGGACGATGCAAGGTCCATTGGGTAAGTTACAGCATCTTGAGGCAGTTTCTCCCCGCCTTCTTGGCCGCGTACATGGCTTCATCGGCGCGGGCGACCAACTGCTCACGCGTGGCGCTGTCATCGGGTTCCAGGCAGGTCATCCCGATGCTCAACGACAGGGGCAGACGTTGGCCCTCGTACTCCACGACACTGTCCTTCATGCGTTGTCGAAGGAGGTTGATGCGGGTGGCTGAGTCGCAGAGCAGCGAGTCAGGCAGAATCGCCAGGAATTCCTCGCCACCCCATCTGGCAATGGTGTCGCCGGGCAGCAGGATCTCATCGGCGAGAACGCTCAATTGCTGCAATGCAAGATCACCGGCGTCATGGCCATGATTGTCATTGATCTTCTTGAAATGGTCGAAATCCAGCAGTGCCACGCATAGGGGGTGATCAACCTCGGCGGTGGCCAGAGCTGCGATGTGCTCATCCAGTATCTGCTGGACATGACGCCGGTTGTAGAGGCCGGTCAATGGATCAGTGATCGCGATCTTCTCGAGTGCCTGATGCGCTTCTTGCAAGGCTGAGAAGTCATTGGCGCGTGCGACCTCATGTCCTGCCCAGAGCGCAATCAGGCGCACCAGCTCGATATCCTGTGGGGTAAAGGGGTCGACCGGGTCCGGGCTCGAGAAATTGAAGGTGCCATAACGTTCGCCATCCACGATCACTGGCGCCCCGATATAGGCTTCAAGATTGAAATTGGCGTAGCAGGGATGATTGCGTATCTCGCTGCTGGCGACATGGTGAAACGCCTGGACGCTGTCGGCCTTGTAGACGTGATCGCAATAGGTATCGCTGAGCGAGAAGCTCAGCCCCGGTTCCAGCAGGTCTTCCGGGTGGCAGGCGCGCTGGACGACGTATTCGCCTCCCTGGATGCGGCTGAAGATACCGATTGGCAGGCCGAAATGGGCGCAACCCAGTTTCAGCAGCTCATCGATGCGCGCATTGAAGTTGAGTTCACGTGATGAGGTGATGGCATGCAGGCTGTGCAGGGTGTGTTCCGCCGTCACGCGCCGTGAGACATCGCGGATCAGCCCGAACATGAAGATGTTGTCGCTGGTGGAGTCCTTGATGGGGCCGCCGAGCGTCTCTCCGTAGAAATAGGTGCCATCCTGGCGTCGGTAGCGGATGACCCGGCCTTCCTTGGCGGGCTGGGCATCGACACGAAAGCGTCTCTTCCCTTGGCGCTCGAACTCATCACTGGAGGCATACAGCACACGTGTCTGCTTGCCGATCAACGCTTCACGCGGGTAGCCGAATGCCTTCACCGCACTGTCATTCAGGTAGGTGATATGGCGCTGATCATCTGCAAGCAAGATGATGTCGTCGATCTGGCCCAGCATCTGGCCCAGCAGGGTTTGAATCATCTCAAAGCGTTGCATGACGCAGGCTCCTTATGGGTGCCGCTATCTCGGGAGAGGCATTCCTTGCCGCAGACATCCATCCTGTCGCCGGGAAGGCTCGGTATTTCCGTCGTCAAGCTCAGGCTTCACGCCGGATGTTGTACGATACAGAATTCATATTATCGTATGAGGATGCAGACGCGTCTTGCTCTCATCCTGCCCGGCATTCGTATATTCAACGTAAAGGTAATGCAGTGCCAGAGGCCGCATCCCAAGATTCCCGCCACGCTCCTGTTGAACTTCATGGTTTCGTGCTGACACGTCATTGGCGGGACACGACCGAGGGGGTGGTGATCAGCTTCTGGATCCGCAGCGACGAAGGCGCCGTGCGTGTCGAATGTGCGCCGCAGGAAGTCGTCGCTTTCCTGCCCGCCGAACAGCAGGTGCTGGCTCAGACACTGGTGAATTTTGAGGCCGGCGCCGAGCTGCGTCCGCTGGCATTGGAAGACTTCCACCATCGCCCGGTAGTGGGGCTCTACTGCCGTGAATATCGCACCCTGGGTCAGCTGGCGCGTCGTTTGAAGGCGATTGGCGTGGATGTCTACGAAGCAGATATTCGTCCGACGGACCGCTACCTGATGGAGCGTTTCATCACGGCAGGCGTCACGGCACGCGGCGCGCGCCAGCCTGATGGCAGCGTGAGGAATGCACGGCTGGCTCCGCTGGAGGGCTATCGGCCACCACTGCGATGGGCATCGCTGGATATCGAGACCGATGCGCGGGGCAATCTGTATTCCATCGCGCTCGAGGGTTGCGGTCAGCGTCAGGTGTACATGCTGGGCCCCCCTAATGGCGAGGAGAGCGCCAGCCGCGATTTCTCGCTGGAGTACCGCGTCAGCCGGCGTGAGTTGCTGCAATGCCTGCTGGACTGGGTCGCAAGGCATGATCCTGATGTCATCATCGGCTGGAACGTCATCCAGTTCGATCTGCGCATGCTGGTGCGGCTGTCAGAGGCCGAAGGTTTGCCGCTGCGACTGGGGCGTGACGACAGCGTGATGCAGTGGCGCTCTCATCCTCGCCAGGCCGAGCACTTCTTTGCCGGGATCGCCGGGCGCTGGGTGGTGGATGGCATCGAGGCGCTCAAGTCAGCCTTCTGGCATTTCGAGTCGTTCAGCCTCGAGAATGTCTCGCGTGAGCTGTTGCAGGAAGGCAAGGCCATCGACGACCCCTATGGTCGGCTGGACGAGATACTGCGCATGTTCGCCGAGGATAAACCGTCTCTGGCGCGCTACAACCTCAAGGATTGCGAGCTGGTCACGCGCATCCTCGCGAAGACGCGACTGATGGAGTTTCTGCTCGCACGGGCCAGTGTAACCGGGCTTGAGGCCGATCGCAGCGGTGGTTCGGTGGCTGCCTTTACCCACCTGTACCTGCCGCGCCTGCATCGCCTCGGCAAGGTCGCGCCCAATTTGGGAGATGTGGTGGGGGAGGACAGTCCCGGCGGCTTCGTGATGGATTCCCGGCCCGGCCTCTATGACTCGGTGCTGGTGCTGGATTTCAAGAGCCTGTATCCCTCCATCATCCGGACGTTTCTGATCGACCCGCTTGGGCTGATCGAAGGTCTGCGTGAGTCGAACGTGACCTCTGAAGATACCGTCCCCGGCTTTCTCGGCGCGAAGTTCTCGCGGGACAGGCATTGCCTGCCGGCCATCGTCGCGGATATCTGGCAGGCGCGTGACGTTGCACGTGCGGCGGGCGATGCGCCGTTGACCCAGGCACTCAAAATCATCATGAATGCTTTCTATGGCGTGCTGGGGTCACGCGGCTGTCGTTTCTTCGACCCACGGTTGGCGTCCTCGATCACACGGCGTGGCCATCAGATCATCCAGCAGACGGTGGAATTGATCGAGGCGCGCGGCTACACCGTCATCTATGGCGACACCGATTCCACCTTCGTGTGGCTTGGCAGGGCGCATGACGAGGAGAAAGCCGCTGAGATCGGCCGCGAACTGGCAGCCCATGTCACGGACTGGTGGCGACAGCATCTCAAGGAGACGCTGAATCTCGCGAGTGCATTGGAACTTCAGTTCGAGACCCATTATCAGCGTTTCGTGATGCCGACCATTCGCGGGGCCGAGGAGGGTAGCAAGAAGCGTTACGCGGGTATCAGACAGGCCGAGGAAGGGCAGGATAGCGAGTTGGTGTTCAAGGGACTGGAGTCTGTGCGCTCCGACTGGACGCCGCTGGCCAAGGCCTTCCAGCAGGGGCTTTATCGTCGCATCTTCGAAGGCAGTCCCTATCAGGAGTATCTGAAAGGCTACGTGCAGGATTACCTGCAACGCCATGCCGATGGCGCGGCGGACACCACGGATATCGAGGCCTTGATCTACCGCAAGCGACTGCGACGCAAGCTCGACGATTATCAGCGCAATGTGCCGCCCCATGTACGTGCGGCGCGCCTGGCGGATGACGAGAACCGACGGCGGGGCCTACCGTTACGCTACCAGCGTGGCGGCTGGATTCGCTATGTAATGACCACCTCCGGCCCGGAACCCGTCGAATATCTGCGCTCGTCCATCGATGTCGAGCATTACCTGAGTCGCCAGCTCAAGCCCGTCGCCGATGGCATCCTGCCGTTCGTGGGGGATGATTTCGATCGCCTGCTGGATCGTCAGATGACGCTGTGGTGACGCTTTTTGCGTAGTGATAATCTTTCTCATTATTTCTTGCATTAATGTATGTTCGACGTAAGATCCTCTCTCGGTGCAGCCATCAGGCCTGCGCAGTTGTCATGTGATGGCGGTCTGATCGCCATGGTGCCCGGGAGCAGGTGTGACGTTACTGAAAGTGGTTCTTGTCCATTATCGCTGGTCCTTTGTTGGCGTGATGCTTCTCAGTCTTGCGAGCGCGGGATTGGGTATCGGTGTCATTGCCTATATCAACCAGCGACTCATCGCGCATTCTGCCACCGTCCCCTTGGACGAGGGGCTTGCGGCCCATGTCGGGGTGCTTCCGGAGTTTCTCGGGCTGATATTGCTGTTGCTGGCGATCACCCTGGGGGCACAACTGGCGTTGACGACGCTGGGGCATCATTTCGTGCACGGACTGCGCGGGCGTCTGGTCAAGCAGATCCTCGATACTGATATCGAGCGGCTCGAGCAGCTCGGCAGCGCCAACCTGCTGGCGAGTCTGTCGAGTGACATCCGCAACATCACCCTGGCGTTCGTGCGCCTGCCGGAACTGGTGCAGGGCATCGTGCTGACTCTGGGGGCCGTGTTCTATCTTGGCTGGCTATCCCCCGGCATGATGCTGGTCACCACCATCTGGGTGACCTTGACCATCATGGGGGGCAGCTGGCTGGTCACGCGAGTCTATCGCCACCTGGCCGAGGTGCGTGAAGCGGAGAGTCGCCTGTACGCCGACTATGAGGCGGTCATCGATGGGCGCAAGGAGCTGGCGCTCAATCGACCCCGTGCGCGTGACTATTTCGACACCCGCTATAGCGTCAATGCCCGTGAGTATCGCCATCACGTCGTGCGCGCGGATACCTACCACCTGAGCGCCGTCAACTTCTCCAACATCATGATGCTCGGCGCCATCGGCATCGTCTTCTATCTGGCCAATGGCCTGGGCTGGGCCAGTGGTGAAGTCGCCGCAACCTTTTCCCTGACGCTGCTGTTTCTGCGCACGCCCTTGATCCAGGCCGTGGGGGCATTGCCGACTCTGCTGGGGGCGGATGTGGCCTTTGCCAAGCTGCGCAAGCTGGCATTGGCACCGGTCAACGCCGATTTCGCGTCTCCTCAAGATGCACCGCCGCAGGGACATGCGTCAGCCGCAGACTCGTCGGCCGGGTCTGACTGGCAGACCTTGAGTCTGCAGGGTGTCTGCTTCCGCTACGCCGGCCGCGAGACCCTGGGACAGGACATTGCGCACAACGACGCGCAGGCCTTCTGCGTCGGCCCGCTGGATCTTACCCTCAGGCGTGGAGAGCTGGTCTTCCTGATCGGTGGCAATGGCAGCGGCAAGTCGACCCTGGCCAAGCTCTTGACCGGCCTCTATCGGCCGACATCAGGCTCCCTTCTGCGGGACGGGCACCCGATAGGGGAAGACGAGCGGGAAGCCTGGCGTCAGCAGTTCTCGGCGGTCTTCACTGATTTCCATCAGTTCGATCGCCTGCTGGGTCCGACCGGTGAGCCGGCAGATCCGGCATTGATCGCACAATGGATCGACTACCTGCAGATGCGCGAGAAGCTGGTGCTCGAGGAGAACCGTGTGATCAACACCGAGCTGTCTCAAGGGCAGCGCAAGCGACTGGCGCTGCTGATGGCCGTGGCAGAGCGTCGCGACATCGTGTTGTTGGATGAATGGGCGGCAGATCAGGACCCGCAGTTCCGCCGTATCTTCTATCGCGATCTGTTGCCGCGTCTGCGCGAGATGGGCAAGACGGTCTTCGCCATCAGTCACGATGATCATTATTTCGCGCAGGCAGACAGGTTGTTCGAGATGCGCGCCGGCACGTTGCAGGAGTTGTCGGGCGCCCAGCGTGATCGCATCAGCCAGGATGCCGTCGCGCGTCTGGATGAGGCCTGAAACAACCCGTTCGGGCTGGCGGCGGGGGCGGCCGCGGGATGCCGCGGTCGCTCAATTCCTCCGACATCACCAGACAGGCAGTGGCAGGACGTGAGCCCCGGAGGCGGTCTCATGTGATGTATCAGGGATGATGCCCGGCTGCAGCGTGAATCGCCCCTCGGGGTACTGCAGTCGGTCAGACGCGCCATTCTCGGGATTGCATGCTGGTGCATGCAGAACGGTGTGTCACCACGGTTCACATTAGATGAATACGAATCATCCTGATTCCATTCCTTATTCGCCATGAGCGTGCCAGTGAGAGACGCCACGAGACGGAAGGGGAGATTGACCACACAACGATCGTTGCAAGGGAACACGACATGTCCAGACATCCAACATCACGGCAGACACCTGTCCGGCCGGCACTCGCCCCTCTGTCGCATGCCATACGGCTCTGCATCGCGGCGGGACTCCTGTCACAGTCGGCCAGCGTGCTGGCCGCCGAGACCGATGACACCATGGTCGTGGTCGGCACGGCACTGAAAGTCGATGCGCCGCTGGTTGAGACGCCGCGTCCGGTCTCGACGGTCAATCGCGAAGAGCTCGACACGCGCAACGTCCAGCAGCTCGATGAAACCTTCCGTTACCGTGCCGGCGTCCTGTCTGGCCATTATGGGTCCGACAACAATACCGACTGGTTCAAGGTGCGTGGCTTTGATCAATCCACCTATCAGGATGGCCTGCGCATCTACCGTGAAGGCTTCTATCAGTGGTTGCCGGAGACCTGGGGGCTGGAGCGGGTCGATCTGTTCAAGGGACCTTCTTCCATCCTCTATGGTGAGGCGCCTCCCGGCGGGTTGATCAACGCCATCAGCAAGCGCCCCACCGATGAGCCGCAGAGCGAGATTCAGATTCAGGTCGGCAATCGCGCTCTGCGCCAGACGGGGCTCGATACCAGTGGCTATCTGAGCGAGTACGGGGATGTGCGCTATCGTCTGGTCGGGCTGTACCGCGAACGTGATGGGGATCTGGATCATACCGAGAACGAGCGCTACTACTTCTCGCCAAGTCTGACCTGGGACATCTCGGAGGCAACCCAGCTGACGCTGCTCGCCAGCCTCCAGAAGGATGATGGCGTCCCTACCAATGCCTTCAAGCTGGCCTATGGCACCCATGATGATACGCCGTTCGGCAAGGTGGACCCGCAGACCAACTACAGCGAACCGGGGTATGACAAGGATGAGCGTACCCAGACCTCCCTGGGGTATGAGCTGCGCCACCAGCTGAACGACACCTGGGCGCTGGAGCAGGATTTCCGCTATAGCCAGCTGGATCTCGACCTGATCAGTAGCTATATTCTCTATCAGTCCTCGGCGCGCGAGGGACAGCGGGGGCTGCTGTATCGCGAAGGCACCATCGACAGCTATACCGTCGACAATCGGGCCATCGGCAAGTGGTATGGCGAGCGCACCGAAAACACCTTGCTGCTGGGCGTGGATTATCAGAATCTCAGCCTGTCGGGCAAGGAAGCGGATGACTATGCCTTCGGCGATCCGATCGATCTGTTTGACCCGCAATACGGCAATTACACCGCCTTGAGCGATGACCAGGTCACGCGGCGCGATATCGACAAGGAGCAGATCGGCCTCTACGTGCAGGATCAACTGCGTATCGATGACAAGTGGGTACTGCTGGCGGGGGTACGTTACGACCAGGCCGAGACCGTGAATGCCAGTGACGCAGAAAACCAAGACCAGCGTTCTGATGATGACGAGATCAGCTGGTCGGGCGGGGTGATGTACCTGAGCGATTTCGGTCTCAATCCCTATCTGAGCTATACCGAATCCTTCGAGCCGATCAGCGCGACCGATGATGGTGGTTCTCTCTACGAGCCCCGCCAAGGTCGCCAGTGGGAGCTGGGCGCCAAGTATCAGCCCGCCGGCTGGGATGGCTATGTGACGGCGGCTGTCTTTGACCTCACCGAAGACAATACGCTGGTTACCAGCGGTGGTTTTCAGGTGCAGGAGGGCGAGCGCCAATCGCGTGGCTTCGAGCTGGAAATGGTCGGTTACCTGACGGACCACCTCAAGCTGACCTCGGCGTATACCTATACCGATGCGCGTCTGGAAGATGATGTGCGTGCGCCGCTGATACCGCGCCACCAGGCTTCCAGCTGGCTGGATTACGCCTTCGAAAGTGGCACTCTGGAGGGCCTGCGTCTGGGGGCGGGGGCCCGTTATGTCGGTGAATCGGTGGATGGCGACACCACCGTCTCCGACTATCTCCTGTTCGACGCGATGGTGGGGTATGACTTCACCCGCGAGCTGAGCGCTCAGGTCAATGTCAGCAACCTCACTGACAAGGAATATGTCGCCAGCTGCAGCTACTGGTGCTACTACGGGGAATCCCGCAGCATCATCGGCAGTCTGAGCTATCGCTTCTGATTCCTTGCGCCTTTGCATCATGTCCTTTTGAACGACAACGCCCCGCAGGCAGCAGCCTGCGGGGCGTTATCGTGTCTGGCCGGGCATCACCTTCCTTCCCGTCATGGGGGCTGTTGTCACCCCGTGACGCCGTCTACATCAATGCCAGATGGTTGTCCCAGTGGGTATTGGCCAGGCGCACCGGCCCCAGTGCCGGCAGGCCATCTTCATCGATCAGCAGCCATTCCCCACGTCCATTGCTGACCACGAATCCTGCGGGGGTCTCCTGCGTCGCCGGTACCGCCAGCACCCCGGCGCAATCGGCAAAGTCCAGCGTGGTCTCAAGCTCACCGGTCTCGAGGTTCCACAACGTGATCAAGTTGCCGCGGGGCACGGTGGCGACGGCCAGGTGGCCCTCGGGGGCGATGGCGATGCTCGCGATGTACTGCTTGAACTGGGGGACGTATTCCTGCGGTAGCGGCAATTCCTGCAAGGTCTCGCTGGCGGGGCGCTTCACCACCACCAGGGGGTGATGGTCCGAGGCAGGCCCCTGATACTGATACCCCGCGACGATGGTGCCATCGCGGCTGACATCCAGATGACGCAATGACAGCTGATGATGCGATGGCTCGCCTTGCCAGCGAATCTCGCCCGAGACGCGATCCAGCAGCGTCAGATTGGGCTGCATCGACTCCAGATTGAGCTTCACGCGCCCGGTCTCCGGGCGCGTGAGAATTCCGCCATTGGCGATGATCAGCTGCTGGCCATCCGGGTGCAGGCGAATCTCGTGCGGGCCGATCCCGCCACTGGCGAACTCGCCGAGTCGCGCGAAATCGCGATGCATGTCGTAGATCCCGATACGGCCTTCTCCGGAGGTGATGGCGTTCTCGGTGGTGTAGAGCAGACCACCGTCCGGGCTGAACACGCCATGCCCATAGAAGTGGCGGTCCGGCGCGGCTTCGATGCGCGTGATCCGCTCACCGGTCTCGAGATCGAAGACATTGATTTCGGTGCCGGGGCGCCGGGCGAAGATCAGCGCCCAGGGCTTGTGAGGATGGCGGGTGGCGCCATGGGCGCGTTCCTTGATGGGCTGACGCCAGCGTTCCTGTCCCTGGTAACTGGTACAGCTGGCAAAGTGCTGCCCCGTGTCATCGTCACAGGCCGAGATGGCCACCCCGGCTGGCACATGGCCTCGAGCACTGGCGGCATTGTTGCCACCCGCCAGGACCCTGCCGCCGGAGAGCCCCATCAGAGGCGTGCACGCCAGCGCCTTGAGCAGTCGCCGGCGCTGACGTGCCTCCGTTGGATGGGTATCCAGCATGCCATGTCCTGTCTTGCTCACGTGCTTCACTCCCGAATCAATCGCCATCGGTACTGTTGAAGCCCAGAGACAGGCCGAGTGCCGGGTTGAGCGTGTCAGCGAAGCCTGCCTGCAGGGTCTCGAGGTGGATCATGGCCTGCTGCAGATCGCCATTGCGCGGGTCGTCGCGCAAGATGCCAGCGAGATCCGCCGGCAGGGCGGCGAAGGCGTCACGCGCATCGGCAAAGTCTCCGGTGGTGGAGGCCACCATGCGCGGGTCGACCTGCTGATTCAGGTAGCCCTGAATGCCTGCGACCTCGTCATTGCCGAGCCAGAGCGTCTCCATCATCGCAAGCGTCGCCCCGATGTTGGCAAGCCCCATGCCGCCACGCCAGGACTCTGCCGCGTAGGGGTTGGCCGTGCCGCCATTGTCGAGCCCGATCGGGCGGCGCAGCTTGCGGTCCTTGATGGCCTCAAGCTGCACGGTCATCGCGCGTACCAGGGAAAGCACGGCGTCACGTGGATCGCTGAAGGCGCCAGTGCCATCAGCCAGTTGTGGTGCGAACTGCTGCCACTCTTCGAGCAGCGTCTTGCCGGTGCTGGCGGCGTAGGCGGTGTTGGCCGTCATCAGCTCACACCGCCGCGTGTTGGCGGTGAGGGGCGAGTCGGCATAGCGGGCATCGAACAGTTGAAATTCCACACTGCCCAGCCCCTGCATGACGATGGATTGCTCCGCCAGGCCATCGGCCGTGATCGGGGTATCGCCAGCGAGCAGGGCGCGTGTCTTGCCTGACACCAGGTCCTTCTTGTCCGGCCAGAAATACAGCTGCCATTGGCGAGAATTCTGCAGGATGGGCCCCATCTCGACCCAGTTGACCTGATTCAGACCCAGCATGGCGCTGCGCCAATCCTCCTTGAGCATCTCGAGCGTCACGTCACCCTCGGCGGAGCAGAACGCTTGGCTGTGCTGCGAGAGCTGCGTCAGGCGGTTGGCGAGCTGCTGGTGGGCTTCGCTCAAAGTGTCAGCGGCAAACTGGCTGACGGCGTCCGCGCTGGTGGTGTTGGCGCTAGAAGAGTCCGATGCCGCCAGTGTGCTCGTCGACAGCAGTGCGGTGCCCAGCAGGGTCATGGCGGAGGTCATCAGCGCCAGGGGCGAGGGCTTGCGCGTGAAAGGTTTCATCGGGATGGCAGCAGAGGTGA
Source organism: Cobetia sp. MMG027 (assembly GCF_027947415.1). NCBI lineage: Bacteria > Pseudomonadati > Pseudomonadota > Gammaproteobacteria > Oceanospirillales > Halomonadaceae > Cobetia > Cobetia sp. MMG027. The sequence continues at coordinate 91,223 of NZ_JAQJIO010000008.1, read as the reverse complement.
AGGTGTCACGGGACATGTCGCGGGATTCCTTGTCAGAACGGCACGCCAGGCGAAAGTCGGGGGCGTGCCAGAGTCGGCTGGCGGGTAGAGGCTGAGAAGAGATCAGAGCGATTCCAGGAAGCGCAGCAGCGCCTGCCGCTGGTCAGTCGGCAACGCCACGACCTTGTCTCGACTGGCCCTGGCTTCCCCGCCATGCCAGAGCACGGCTTCAAGCAGGGTGCGGGCGCGTCCATCATGCAGGAAGCCCGTCGCGGGATTGACCGTCTGCGCCAGGCCGATCCCCCAGAGTGGCGGTGTGCGCCACTCATTGCCGGTCGCCTCGAATTCGCGGCGATCATCTGACAGGCCATCGCCCATGTCATGCAGCAGCATGTCGCTGTAGGGCCAGATCGTCTGGTCAGCCAGTTGGGCGGCCACACCACCGGACGCGGTCGTCAGGCGTGGTCGGTGGCAGCTGGCGCAGTCAAGCTCCCGGAACAGTTGCTCGCCTTCGCGCACCGTCGGGTCATCGAGGTCACGTCGTGTCGGCACGGCGAGATTGCGCGAATAGAACGCCACATTGTCCATGACGTTGTCTTCCACCTCGATGGTGCCCCCGTTGGGCAGGTCTGCGCATTTCTGGACCGGCGTGCAATCGGTGGAGCTGACCAGATTCGATGTCAGGCCCATGTCGCCGGCGAACGCCTTGGCGCTTTGCTGGCGAACGTCGGGTTGGCCGGCCTTCCAGCCAAAACGCCCCATGACCTCGTGCTGCTCGGTCAGTGACCAGACGGTATTGGCGCGACCGCTGATGCCATCGCCATCCGCATCCTGCGGGTCGGCCCACTCGAGCAAGGTCTCCTCGCTGACCGCCTCGAGCAGCCCGAGGCCTACCATGCCCGGGGCAAGGCGCGGTGAGAGTGCAATGGGGCCAGGGTCGCCGAAGCCAGCCTCGACCAGGGAATAGCGCGGTTTGCGCAGCAGAACGACCTCTCCATCCGCCAACGGGACGGGCATCTCTTCATGGACGACCTGCATGCGGCCTTCGCGCTCGATACCGGGCACCGCGGCATTCTGCAGCTGAGTGCCATAGACGGGGTGCGGCATCACTCCAGCGATGCGGCGGAATTCACGCTCCTCCTCGCTCCAGCTGTCCTCGTGGCTGTCCGGCATGCCCAGGCGCAGGAAGAGGCCCACCGAGGGATCGCCCTCGGCCGGCAGACTGCCGCGACCATCCTTGACGTGGCAGTTCTGGCAGGCATTGGTGTTGAACAGCGGGCCGAGGCCATCGCGAGCGGTGGTGCTGGCGGGCGCGATCACCCAGGGGCTCTTGAAGAAGCTGTTGCCGACGCTGAAGGACAGACGTTGATCGAAGCTCAGATTTCTGGCCGGCAGGGAGTAGGCATTGGTATCGTGCTTGCGCACGCTGCCCTCGCCACCACTCTTCGCGGTGTCCTGCAGTGGCAATGCGGCCAGATAGGCGCTGACGGTCAGCGGTGTCTGAGCGGCCTGTGCCACGCCCTGGGGCAGGGCGGTCAGTGCGATGGCAAGCGACAACGCGTGAAGGGTCGGGTGTTTCGGGATGACGTGTGGCATCGATGTAGGTCCTGGCTTGCGCGGTCAGGCTGCGAGTCCATCAGTGGCCTTCGGGCAAGGCACTCTGAAGAATTAGCAGGCGCGCATAAAATGCTGGCACGAAAGCATCAACGCCCGAACCTGTACGAGACAGGTTCGGGCGAGGGGGCTGCGCGGCCATGGGCGGTTTCATCACCGCCCATGGCCTGGCAATCTCGGGTGAGTGCCTAGAATTCGTGATCTGCGGTATCGGCCTTCAGTCCGCTGATGCCGACGTCGTTGGCAATCTCTTCGATCAGGCGCGTCTGCGCGACCAGGTCTTCGATGCTGGCATTGATGATCTCGGCACCCTCGGCATTGCCCGGGGCGATCATCTGATCAAACTTCATGCCGTCTTCGGCGTCTGCCGTATCCACCATCACCTGCAGCTGGCCCATGGTGGTGTCCAGCGCCTCGTGCATCTTCTCGGCCAGCTCCGGGTCATTCTGGGCGACGAGTGCGTGCAATGACGGGCCTTCGAAGGTACGGCCATCCAGCGTCACGTACGTGCCTTCATAGACGTTCTGGATGCCCTTGGCATTGTAGAAGTGCGAGTAGTGGGTGTTGTCGGAGAAGCAGTCGTGCTCGTCCTCGAAGGAATTGGCTTCCAGCGCGACCTTCATGCGCTCACCGGCCAGCTCGCCCAGTGACAGGGAGCCCATGCCGAACAGCATCTTCTCGAGGCCTTCACCGGCCGGCAGGGAGGTCAGCTCGGCGCGATAGTTGTCCTTGTCGCCCTGTGCCCACTGGCCGACCATGTATTCCAGGTCATTGATCAGCAGGTCATTGGCCGCCAGCAGGTAGGCGCCACGGCGGTCACAGTTGCCGCCGGTGCAGTCCTCTCCCTTGGCATAGTCCGACGCCGGACGTTCGCCTGCGCCAGGCTCGAAGCCATGCATGTCCTGGCCCCAGAGCAGGAATTCGATGGCGTGGTAGCCGCTGGCCACGTTGGCCTCGAATCCGCCCAGCTCGTTCAGGGAGGCCAGCAGCTCCGGGGTGATCTCGGTAGTGTCGATCTTGTCGGCACCGATCTGCACGCTGTCGTTCGCGATGATGTTGGCGCTGGCGCCCGGGTTGCCCAGTTCCGCCTGATAGCCGTCGCCTTCGACGTAGTCGATCAGGCCTTCATCCAGCGGCCAGGCATTCAGCTGACCTTCCCAGTCATCGACGATGGCATTGCCGAAGCGGAAGACTTCACTCTGCTGGTACGCCACGCGCGCCTGTTTCCAAGCAGTGCGAGCCGCGGCAAGCGTCGCCTCGGACGGAGCTTCGATCAGCGCGGCGTTGGCGGCGCGCAGGGCATTGGCGCTGGCCAGGGCATCGCTGTAGGTGGCATGGGCCACGTTGGCGTACTGGTCAACGACGGCTTCAGCGCTCACCTTGCGATCATCGTGTGCATGGCCTTCATGCGCCTGGGCGGCAGAGCCGATCAGTGCCACGGAGAGCGCGATGGCGGCAGCCAGCGGCTTGCGAGCGATAGGGCGGAAATGTGCGGACATGAGGTTCCCTTGAACAGTCTTTTATTATGCAGATCGCGTAACGCGATGTCGTGAAGGCTCGACGCGACGGTGACATGTGTCATGTCGTGCGCGGTGTCGCGTGGCCCACCTCTGACGGAATCATATTGAGAACCTTTATTATTTGCAATCGTCCAGAGTCAGTCAGGCAACTCAGCAGTGCGTTCCGTGCAATGCAGGATGCCTGTCTTCTCGAGACTCGCCACATGAGGGACGAGGCCTCCGCTGCCTTGGTGGCGGGCGCGCCCTTGAGTGGCAAGCGGGACTGTCACGTCAGTCCTGCCGCCTGGATCAGGGCCCGCGTGTAGTCCTCCCTCGGATTGCCCAGTACCTCGGCAGTCGTTCCGCTCTCCACCAGCTTGCCTTCGCGCAACACCATCACGCGGTGGGCCAGAGCCCTCACCACGGCCAGATCATGACTGATGAACAGGTAGCTGAGGCCATGACGCGCCTGCAGGTCGCGCAGCAGGGCGATGAGTTGCTTCTGGACGCTGCGATCCAGCGCCGAGGTGGGTTCATCCAGCACCAGCAGGTGAGGTTCGAGAATCAGGGCGCGGGCCAGCGAGATGCGTTGGCGTTGCCCGCCGGAGAACTCGTGAGGATAGCGATCTGCGCACTCGGCAGGCAGCTCGACCTCGCGCATGACCTGCGTCACGCGCTGATGTACCTCGCCCTCTGAGAGCTCAGGCTGATGAAAGCGCAGGCCTTCACTGATGATGTCCGTGACGGGCATGCGCGGTGAGAGCGAGCCATAGGGGTCCTGGAAGACGATCTGCATCTGGCGTCGCTTGTGACGCAGGGCGTTGCGATCCAGCGTATCGATACGGGCATTCTCCAGACGAATCTCACCGCGTGCGGCCTGCAGCTTCAACAGCGCCAGGGCGAGGGTGGTCTTGCCGGAGCCCGACTCGCCCACGATCCCGAGGGTCTCCCCGCGCGCGAGGGTCAGATCCAGCGGCTGAAGCGCGATGAAATCCGCTGGACGTTTCTGGAACAGCTTGCGAGGACGCGAGAAGCGCACCTCCAGATCACGTGCTTCCAGAACGGGCGTGCCCGCATCTTCAGGGGCGAGTGGCGCGGCCACCCCTTCAGGCTCGGCGGCCAGCAGTTCGCGGGTATACGGGTGGCTGGGAGAATCGAAGACCTCTGACACCGGCCCTTGCTCGATGCATTCGCCTTCCCGCATCACGATGACGCGGTCTGCATGGCGGCGGACCAGATTGAGGTCATGGCTGATCAGGATCATGGCCATGCCCTGGTCTCGCCGCAGCCTGTCGAGCAGAGCGAGGATTTCCTGCTGCACCGTGACGTCCAGCGCCGTGGTGGGCTCGTCGGCGATCATCAAAGGCGGCTGATTGGCCATCGCCATGGCGATCATCACGCGTTGGCGCTGACCGCCAGAGAGCTGATGCGGCCAGGCCTCGAGGAGTTCTTCCGGGCGAGGCAGCTGAACCTGCTTGAGCAGCTCGATCACTCGCTGGCGTGCCGCATGGCCACGCAGACCCTGATGCAGCCGCAAGCTCTCGCTGATCTGGTCGCCGACTCGGGCCAGGGGGTTGAGGGATGTCATCGGTTCCTGGAACACGAAGCCGATCCGGTTGCCGCGCACGCGTTGCCATTGGCGGCTCGTCAGGGCTGACAGATCCAGCCTCTCTCCCTCGAGCGTGGTGAACTCCCGCGTGCCGGTGACATGGGCATGCCCCGGCAGCAGGCCGAGACTTGCCAGCAGGCTTACTGACTTGCCCGAGCCGGATTCGCCGACGATGGCCAGACATTCGCCGCGCTTCACGTCCAGCGACAGATGCCTGACGACAGGTGTCTTGCCAAAGCGGATGCAGAGATCGTCCAGCCGCAGCACGCAGTGATCCCGGGAGCGCGGCTCGGCGTTGGCCGCTGTCGTGGCTTCATGCATTGACTGACTCATGCGTCCTGCTCCCGGGCACTGATATGACGTGGGTCGAAGGCATCGCGCAGCCCTTCACCGATGAAGACCAGCAGGGTCAGCATGATGCCGAGACTGAGAAATGCCGTCATGCCAAGCCAGGGGGCCTGGAGATTGTTCTTGCCCTGCGCGACCAGTTCGCCCAGCGACGGGGAGCCTGCCGGCAACCCGAAGCCCAGGAAGTCCAGCGCGGTCAGGGTCGTGATGGCGCCCGTGAACAGGAAGGGGATGAAGGTCAGGGTGGCGACCATCGCATTGGGCAGTACATGACGCCACATGATGAGACGTGAGGGCAGGCCCAGGGCGCGGGCCGCGCGCACATACTCCAGATTTCGCGCACGCAGGAATTCGGCGCGCACGATATCGACGATCCCCAGCCACGAGAACAGCAGCATGATGCCGGTCAGCCACCAGAGATTGGGTTCCACGATGCTGGCCAGGATGATCAACAGGAACAGCACCGGCAGTCCAGACCAGATCTCGATCAAGCGCTGCCCGATCAGATCGACCTTGCCGCCGAAATAGCCCTGAACGCCACCGATCAGCACGCCCAGCACGATGGAACCGGCGGTCAGCACCAGAGCGAAGAGGACCGACAGGCGGAAGCCGTAGATCACGCGCGCCAGCACGTCCCGTCCCTGATCATCCGTGCCCAGCCAATGACGGGCATTGGGAGCCGAAGGCGCGGGAGACCCCAGGTTGAGATCCAAGGTGTCATAGGAATACGGGATCAGGGTGTTGAGCATGAAGCCCTGCGCCGCGATGGCGTCGATCACATAGGGATCGCGATAATCCGTGGCGGTCGGCAGGAAGCCGCCGAAGGTCGTTTCCGGATACTCCTTGAGCATCGGCAGGTAGAGCTCGTCCTGATAGGAGACCAGCAGTGGGCGGTCATTGGCGATCAGTTCCGCCCCGAGCGACAGAATGAACAGCACGCCGAAGATCAGCAGTGACCACCAGGCGCGCCGGTTGTCACGAAACGCTGTGATACGCCGCCGCGTGATGGGCGACAGGCGCGAGCGGTGCAGGCGTTCCGGCACGTCCTGGACGACGTTGGTCTCCCCTTGAAGGGGTGTGTCGTGACGCATCTCAAGCCTCCCGGGTCGCGAAGTCGATGCGCGGGTCGATCCACACATACATCAGGTCTGATACCAGTTTCAGGATCAGGCCAATCAGAGTGTATAGGTACAGGGTGCCGAAGATCAGCGGATAGTCGCGCTGCAGTACCGCCTCGAAGCCCAGCAGGCCCAGGCCATCGAGAGAGAAGATGACCTCGATCAGCAGCGAGCCGGTGAAGAAGATGCCGACCAGCGCCGCCGGCAGCCCCGCGATGATGATCAGCATGGCGTTGCGGAAGACATGTCCGTAGAGAATGCGGTTCTCGCTGGCCCCCTTGGCGCGCGCCGTCAGCACGTACTGCTTGTGGATCTCATCCAGGAAGCTGTTCTTGGTCAGCATCGTCAGGGTGGCGAAGCTGCCGATGGCGGAGGCCAGCACGGGAAGGGCGATGTGATGGAAATAATCGAGAACCTTGCCAAGCGTCGAGAGCTCCTCGAAACCCGGGGAGGTAAGCCCCCTGAGCGGGAACCAGTCGAGATAGCTGCCGCCGGCGAACACCACGATCAACAGGATCGCGAACAGGAAGCCCGGAATCGCGTAGCCGACGATGACGATACCCGAGGTCCAGACATCGAAGCGTGAGCCATGCACCAGTGCCTTGCGAATGCCCAGTGGTATCGACACCAGATAGACCAGCAGCGTCGTCCACAGGCCTAGGGAAATCGAGACGGGGAGTCGCTCCAGCATCAGGTCGATCACCGGGCGGTCGCGGAAGAAGCTGTCGCCGAAATCGAAATGCGCGTAGTCGACCACCATGTCGCGGAAGCGCTCCCAGGCGGGCTTGTCGAAGCCGAATTGCTGCTCCAGCTCGGCGATTAGGGCCGGGTCGACTCCCGAGGCTCCGCGATAGGTGGAACTGGTGCCGGAGCCGCTGGTGACGCCATCGCCACCCCCACTGTTCAGCCGTGTGCTGGCCCCGGCGCTGAGGCCGTCAAGACGCGACATCAGCTGCTCGATGGGCCCGCCGGGAGCCGCCTGGACGATCAGGAAATTCAGCAACAGGATTCCAAGCAGTGTCGGAATCATCAACAGGACTCGGCGCAGAATATAGGCACCCAAGAGCAATCTCCCTGCGTGTCATGCGGCCGCCCTGTGCGGGGCGGTCCAGATGGCATCGTGTTCATTCATGGTTGAGCAATCGCCGGGGCGGGCCTTGCAGACGCCCCATGTCGGTCGTGCTGGCCAATGCCGAGGGATGCGCGGCAGTTGGCCATCTTCACGCGAGTGTTTCAGTCGTCTGACTCGTCATCAGCCTCAGCCCCGGGGACGATCCACCAGCTGTCCAGACTCAGCAGATACTCCGGGAACGGCTGCGGATAGCCGAACTTGTCCCACAGCGCGATGCGAGTCGCCGCGAGATGCCACTGCGGCACGACATGGAAGCCCCAGCGCAGCACGCGATCCAGTGCTTGTGTGGCGCTCAGCAGGTCTTCGCGGGTCTGGGCCTGGATCAGGGCATCGGTGAGTGCATCGATGACCGGACTCTTCAGGCCGATCAGGTTGCGCGAGCCGGCGACATCGGCGTAGTCGCTCGTCCAGTACTCGCGCTGTTCGCTGCCGGGACTGTTGGACTGTGGGTAACTGCCGACCACGACATCGAAATCGAAGCTTCGCCGACGATTGATGTACTGGTTGACGTCGACGGTGCGGATACGCGCCTGGATGCCGATGCGTGCCAGATTGCGAATCCACGGCTGGATGACCCGTTCGAACTGGGTGTCGTAGTTGAGGACTTCCAGTGTCAGCGGCTTGCCCGTCTCGTGATTGACCAGCTGGCCATCCGCGACGCGATAGCCAGCGTCCCGAAGCAGGTTGAGTGCCTTGCGCAGCCGCGGGCGCAGTTCCGTGGGCTCATCGATGGGCAGCGGGTCGCGGAAGACGGCGGCGGGCAACTGGTCCTTGAACGGCTCAAGCAGGGCCAGTTCCCGTCCTTCAGGCAGGCCATTCGCGGCCATGTCCGAATTCTCGAAATAGCTGTGGGTCTGCTGGTAGGCGCCGTAGAAGAGATTGCGGTTGACCCAGTCGAAATCGAAGACCAGTGCCAGGGCTTCGCGTACCCGCGGGTCCTGGAAGCGCGCGCGGCGTTCATTGAGCACGAAGCCCTGCATGCCGGCAGGATTGCTGTCCGGCACCTCCAGCTTCTTCAGACGCCCGTCTCTGAGCGCAGGCGTATCATAGGCCGTCGCCCAGTTCTTGGCGCTGCTCTCCACATGCAGGTCAATGCTGCCGGCCTTGAAGGCCTCCAGCGACACGCTCTGGTCGCGGTAATAGTCATAGACCAGTGTCTGGATGTTATGGCGTCCCTTGTTGACGGGCAGGTCCTTGCCCCAGTAATCCGCGACACGCTCATAGCGTACCTGGCGTCCGGCATCCAGCGAGGCCATGCGGTAAGGCCCTGAGCCAAGCGGCAGTTCCAGCGTGGCGCGGGTGAAATCACGTGTCTTCCAGTAATGCTCGGGCAGGACCGGCAGCTGACCGATGATCAAGGGCAGCTCGCGGGCGGCGTCGGGGGCCATGTCGAAGCGAACGGTATCGGTGTCGATCAGGCTGACGCGAGTGACATCGTGGTAGTAGCTCTTGAAGAAGGGCAGGCCATCCTTCATCAGCAGACGATAGGTGAAGACGACATCCTCGGCGGTGACGGGTTCCCCATCATGAAAGCGTGCGCGGGGATCGATATCGAATTCGATGGCACTGCGGTCTTCTGCCAGTCGGATCCCGCTGGCCAACAGGCCATATTCAGTGAAGGGTTCATCGGCAGACTGGGTGAGCAGGGTGTCATAGATCAACCCGCCGAAATAATTGAGCCCTGCCACCGAGTTGCCCTTGAGGATGAAGGGGTTGGTGGAGTCGAAGCTGCCGATGGCGGCGCGAGTCATGCGTCCGCCGATGGGGGCGTCAGGATTCACGTAGGGGAAGTGCGTGAAGCCTGCCGGATGTGCCGGTTCGCCATAGATGGCCAGTCCGTGCACGGTCGGCACGTCCAGGGGGGCCACGGGAGTCTTCTGATCAGTGGTCCGCGATGAGGATGCATGCGCCGGTGCAATGGCGGAGAGAATCAGAGCCCCGAGGCACAGTGCACGAAGTAGGCGTGCATGCCGAGGGATAAGAGAAGCAGCCTGCATCAAAGGACATCCTTGAATGGGGGATCATGGCGCGAAGGGCCAGGTGACAATGTCGGGCGGCACTGGTGGACACAAGGCAGGCAAGTCAACTCACTGCCAGGGGGTCCGCAAGCATCGACCTCGCCAAGAGTATCGAAGTTCCCCGTTATCGACCATTGTTCGACCACGACGAGGGCGACTGACTGGTGTCAGTGCCGGCGTTTCAGTGTCTGTTGTTGCCTCGCGGTGTCGGTCACCGGGTGTCGGCCACCGAGTGCTGGAGGAGTCCAGGCTGACAGGTGCCTGATATCAAGACGCCCCCGCCATGGAGCATGGCGGGGGCGTCTTGATGTTGCGTACGTGCTGCGTAGGTGCTGCTTAGGCGATGGCGCTCAGTTGGCGCTGTAGAGCGTCAGCATCTGGCCCGGACGCAGATAATCGGCGGAAGAGAGCTTGTTCCAACGCGCGATCTGGCGGGTGGTGACATTGTGACGCGCCGCAATCACCGACAGCGAATCGCCACGCTTGACGCGCACCTTCTTGAGGCCGTTGGCTTTTGCGAGTTGCGCCGCTGCCACGCCGCGAGTGGCGTCAGGCACCAACAGAGGCTGACCGACCCGGATGGTGTTGCCGCTCAGGCGATTCTTCTGCTTGAGCTCTGCCAGTGTCAGTCCACTGCGCCGGGCGATGACCGACAGGCTGTCGCCACGCTGTACACGGTACTCCGCCCAGCTTTCGCGGGTCTCTTGCGGCAGGGTCTCAAGCTTGCTGAGGAAGGTGTCACGTGCCGTGGCCGGAATCACCAGCGAGCTGTCTCCCGGGCTTGTCGCCCACCGCTTGTACGCGGGATTCAGGGTGCGCAGCTCGCTTTCGCTGATGCCAGCCAGTCTGGCGGCAACGGAAAGGTCAAGCTGGCCCCGGGTATCGACAGCGGCGATTTCCGGGGTGTCCGGAATCGCCGGCAGATTCAGGCCGTACTCTTCGGGTTCACGGATCACCGCAGCCAGCGCCAGCAGCTTGGGCACGTACTCCATGGTCTCGCTGGGCAGCTTGATGTTCCAGTAATCCTCATCCCCTGAGCCGGCACGTCGGCGCGCGCGGTTCACGGTGCCGGCGCCGGCGTTGTAGGCGGCCAGCGCAAGCTCCCAGTCTCCGTCGTACCAGCGTTCGCCCTGGGACTGCAGATAATCCAATGCGGCATCGGTGGCCATCAGGACGTCCTTGCGGCCGTCGTACCAGCGGTTGCGGGTCAGGCCCATGGCATCGCCGGTCTGGGGCATGAACTGCCACATGCCGGTGGCGCCGCCGGGGTGGGCGGCATCCGGATCATAGGCACTCTCGATGAAAGGCAGCAGGGCAAGTTCGGCCGGAAGGCCGCGCGCCTCGATGCGACGCGTCACATAACGCAGCCAGGGGCGAGCCTGTTCGGCGATACGCTCCACGTGCTCCGGGTGCTCTTCATACCAGTCGATCCATTTGCGTACTCGAGGGCGTCCGGTGTCCTGCTGCAGCTGATAGCCGGCACGCAGGCGCTGCCACACATCATCGTAGCGCGCGGGCACCGCATCGATGGCTTGCATGAAATTCAGAGGAGCGCTCTGATGCACGCTGGTGGGTGTCAGGTCGTCGAGCGCCCGGGAGCTTGCGTTGGCAGGGGTCGCCATCAGCGGCAGGCACAGGCCGGCTCCGAGGGAGGCGAGGCGAATCAGGTAACGCAGACGTTCAGCAGTCAGTGGCAGGCGGGCCGGCGTGTCGGCGGCAGATGTCTTGATGACAGAGGTGTCGTCGGTACGGAGGTCTTGCTGATGCATTGACGGAGTACTCTTTGGCGAGCCTGCGTCGGATGGGCACGACACGGGCTCAGCATGCCGGACATTCCGGCGCAAACTGTGACTGCGGGGGCTGATCGGGATCACGAGAACCCGACCCGCTGTCACGCGAGACGCCTGCCCATCTTCAGGTCGTGGGCAGGCGCGCGGTCAGCGGGTCTAGAAGCTGTCCTTCCACTGGCGCAGTGCCGTGAAGGCTGCCAGTGACGTGAGAGGCTGGTCCTCTGAGGCAGTGAGACGTCCTTGCTGGAGCAAGCGTTGTTGCAAGGTGGGGTCATCACTGCGCAGGAAGGGGTTGATCTGTCTTTCACGCGCGATGCGACTCGGGAGGGTCGGGCGGCCGGTCTCGCGGGCGCGCTCACACTCGGCGATCACCTGATCGCGTTGCGTGTTGTCAGGCTCCGCCGCGCGGGAAAATGCCAGGTTGGCCAGGGTGTACTCGTGAGCCGGGAAGACGAGGGTGTCTTCCGGGAGTGATGCCAGGCGCATGAGTGACTGGTGCATCTGCTCTGGTGTGCCTTCGAACAGACGGCCACAGCCCGCACTGAAGAGGGTGTCCCCGCAGAACAGCAGCCCCGGCATGCCGGCACTCACGAACGCGATGTGGTCCAGTGTGTGGCCGGGCACTTCCAGCACATCGAACAAGCGTCCCTGCACGCGCACGCTGTCACCATCGGCGACACGCACATCGATTCCCTCGATGGCCGGATTGTGCGGGCCGATCACGCGAGGGCGGTAGCGCTTGATCAGCTCGGGGAGGCCGCCGGTGTGATCCTGATGGTGGTGAGTGATCAGGATCGTGTCCAGAGTCAGGCCGCGGGTTTCCAGAACCTCGATCACCGGCGTGGCATCACCCGGATCGACGACGGCAACCGTGTCGCTGTCGTCGCTCTGGATCAGCCAGATATAGTTGTCCTGAAAGGCCGCTATGGGCGTAACGCTCATCATGGTGGTCAGGTACTCTTGTCGTGTCGGTATCCCATTGCGTGACGGGGGAGGCTGCCGGTGACGTGACCGAATGAAAGAACTTGGCAGTTCCGTCCCGCTGGCGATTGGCGCAAGCCTTCGCCAGGCATATGGTGGATACGATGTCTTCAAGTGATGTCGAGGCCATTGCTCACGGAGGTTTTGGCGTGGCATCGACGATGCGATTTCTCATCGGACAGCCCGGGGCGTTCATCGCCGCTCTTTTCCGGGGTGTCTGGCGTTGGCAGCGCGCAAGCGGCTGACGTATCGCCATGCAAAGGCGTAAAGCCTGCCGAGCAAGCGGGTAAGTGTCAAACCTCTTGTGGTGTGAGAATGTAGAAGTGTGTGACATCTTGCTTGCGCGTGGGGCGCTCCCCCATGAAAGAGACGGGAGATGCAGGGATGTGGAAAAGTCGCTCACGCGGGGCGGATTCCGCTGCGCAACTCACCCCGGAAGCGCGTCGCCGACAGCACGCGCGGCTGCTGGGCGCCCACGTGCGAGCGATGCGCGCCTTTCTTGAAGGGGCGGACGGCAAGGACATTCTCATCGCCGAGCGCGAGATGTTGACGCCACTGTTCGAGCGTTGCTTCGGCTTCCACAGTCTGTGTCTGGGGCCGGGAGACAATGACCTGCTCTCCTTGTCTCCCATCCGGCATGCCATCCATTGGGCGCCGGAGCCCGCCCTGGCCCAATCGCCATCGACCCTCATCTGCCCGCTCACTCAGCTGGCCCTGCCAGATGAAAGCATGGACATGGTGATGATCCATCATCTGCTGGAGGTCGCACCGGAGCCTCATCGCCTCTTGCGCGAAGCGGCGCGTGTCCTGCGCTCCAGCGGTTGTCTGATCATCGTCGCCTGGCAGCCGATGTCCGGGGAAGGGCTGCTGCGCCTCGACCCCCGGCGGCGGCACATCACTCCCTGGGAAGGCAGCTGGCGCACCCCGGCGGCGCTCAGGGACTGGTTGGCCTTCGTGGACTTCGAGATCGAGCGTATCGACTACGCGGGGTTTCACCTGCCTGGCTTGCGCCTGCGCCATGGTTGGCTCGAGCGGATGGGACGCCGTTACAACCTGCCTCTGGGCAGCCTGATGCTGATACGGGCCCGTCGCAATGTCGGGTACGTGCAGCCTCTGAATGCCAAGCGCTCACGCGTGGCGATTCCCGGTGTCGCCATCGGGCAGGTGACCCGCCTGCATTCACGCGACAATCATGACTCCCGTTCGTCGGATGACTCGGGCAAGGTGTGAGCCGTGCAGGGCATGTCGCCACGCCGTCCGTGTCGCCAGGTGGGCTGACATGGACTGTAAGGACACACAGGTCGCTTTGCCGCTATCCGGCATGAGCGGTTAGAATGTCGCCCTGGCAGCAAGCCCGCGTCGAAGTGACGTCGCGTCGTGTCATTGCCTGTGTCCTGTCCTTTCTCCAAGAGTGTTCCCCTGTGAGTCACAGTGTCTCCTCGTCCGATCTCGCCAATGATGCCTCCTCAACCGCCCCCAGCCCTCGGGTGGTCATCCACACCGATGGTGCCTGCCGGGGAAATCCCGGCCCGGGAGGGTGGGGAGCCATTCTCGTCAGTGGCAAGCATCGCAAGGAACTCAAGGGCAGCGAACAGGACACCACCAACAATCGCATGGAGCTGATGGCCGCCATCGAGGCTCTGAAGGCGTTGACCCGGCGCTGTGACGTGGTGCTGTGGACGGACTCCGAATACGTCAAGAATGGCATCACCAAGTGGGTCCATGGCTGGGTCAAGCGCGGCTGGAAGACAGCTGCCAAGCAACCGGTCAAGAATGAGGCGCTGTGGAAGGCGTTGCTGGAACAGAGTCAGCGTCATGATATCGAGTGGCGCTGGGTCAAGGGCCACAGTGGCGACGAAGGCAATGAACGTGCCGATAGCCTTGCCAATGAAGCGATCGATGAGATGCAGTCACGCCGTTGAGCACGCGGCCACTGGCCCGGCAGCTCAGAGTCAGGTGCCACCGAGTCACAAACCTCAGCGTCAGAAGCACCAGCGTCGGATACATCAGGACCAGTGTCTTCAGAGCCAAGTTCACCCGGACCCGTTCACCAGGTCCCGTTCACCAAGAGGTCTGAGATGCGTCAGATTATTCTCGATACCGAAACGACCGGTATCGACCCGAAGGAAGGCCACCGTCTGATCGAGATCGGTGCGGTGGAGATGATCAATCGCCGTTTGACGGGGCGCACTTATCACCAGTACATCAATCCGGAACGATTGATCGATGAAGAGGCGATCGGCGTCCACGGCATCACCGATGAACGGGTCGCCAATGAGCCGGTCTTCGCGGACGTGGCGGATGCCTTCTGGGAGTTCATCAAGGGCGCCCAGCTCGTCATTCACAACGCGCCCTTTGACGTCGGCTTCATTGATCATGAATTCGGCCTGATCAATCCACGGCGTAGCCAGCCGCTGGGGCCGGTGGCGGAACACTGCGCGATCCTCGATACCCTGAAGCTCGCCCGTGAGAAGCACCCCGGTCAGCGCAACAACCTGGATGCGCTGTGCAAGCGCTACGATATCGACAATGGGCACCGCGTGCTGCACGGTGCCTTGCTGGATGCGGAGATCCTCGGCGACGTCTATCTGGCGATGACCGGCGGGCAGACGGCGCTCGGGCTGGACGACATAGACGATGGCGATGAGGGAGAGGGCGGCATTGTCGGGGTGCGTCGCCTTCGGGCGGACCGCCCGCGTCTGGTCACGCCCGGGCTCTCGGCGCTGGAGCTTGAGCGCCATGCTGCCTGGTGCGAGGAAATTCGTGCCAAGACAGAATGTGCCTTTGACAAGGTGGCGATCGACGCGCTGGGCAGCCTTGACGGCAGAGGCAACCCGGGAGGCGCTGTCTGATGCTGATACGTGATCTGTCACGAGTGAACCAGCGTCAGGGGTACCTGATTCGCATCGGGCGCGACGGGGTCGCCCCGGCACCCGATGGCGGCATCATTCAACCGCCATGCGACTGGCCATCCGGCGCGATTACACTGGGAGAGTGGCAGGGGGCGCCGATCGCCGTGCTTGGCGAGAATGGGTCTTCCGAGTGGCCAGGCGCTCGGCAATGGTTGCATTCACTGCCCAGAGAGCAGTTCCCGCTGCTCTCAAGTGCCCTGCAGGTGCTCAAGTGGGCGCGGGACCATCGTTTCTGTGGACGTTGTGGCAAGCGAATGAAACGTCTGGAACATGAGTTCGCGATGCACTGTACCGGCTGCCAGCATCGCAGCTATCCGCGAATCTCGCCCTGCATCATCACGCTGATCACGCGTGGGCGTGAGTTGCTGCTGGCACGCAGTCCGCGTTTCGGGCCCGGCATGTACTCGACCCTGGCCGGCTTCATCGAAGCCGGGGAAAGCGCCGAGGAAGCGGTGAGGCGCGAGGTCCTGGAGGAAGTGGGTGTCGAGGTCGGACGCGTGAGTTACTTCCAGAGCCAATCCTGGCCATTTCCTCACTCCTTCATGTTGGGATACTACGCCGAATATGCGGGCGGGGAGATCGCCATTGATGGCCATGAGATAGAGGATGCCCAGTGGTTCACACCTGAATCCTTGCCTGGCTTGCCGCCGAAGTTCTCGATCTCGCATGCCTTGATCGACAACTTCCTGCGCTCGGTGGCCAGCGGTCGCTGATGCCTGGCACTCCGGGCTGTCAATGAAAACGCCCCTGCCAATGGCAGGGGCGTTTTCATTGACGGTATCGCTCATCGAGCGATACCGATCAGCAGAGGTCACATCCGCTGTTCTGCCGTCACTTGTTCGGGAAGAGAGAGGTCAGCTTGGTGGCCAGCATGATGTTGCCGGTCGCTTTCAGGCGGCCCGTCATGAAGGCCTGCATGCCGTCGACTTCGCCCTTCATCACGCCCTTGAGGGTATCGCTGTCAGTGGACAGCGTGACGGACGGATCGTCGTGCTCCCCTTCGCCCACGTCCAGGGTGCCATCCTTGACGACCATGTAGTAGTCATCACTGTCGGTGATGTTGAACTGGAAGACGTCGTTCATGCCCTTGGCGGCGTCCGGGTTGAAGCGACTTTTCAGCATCTCGATGACGGCGTTGGCGTCTGCCATGGCAATATTCCTTTTCAATGGTGAAGGCTGGGAAAGTGGATATGGGGGTCAGCACTTTCAAGGCTGTGCATCAGACTATTTCAAACGATCGTTCCAATCAAGCGCCGAAGATGATCTCTTCCGTTGCAGCGGCCCTTGCGCTGACCGGATCAACCGGCGTTGTGCCACCCTGTCTCGCAGCGCCGTGCTCGCCTTGCAGAGAGGGTCATTTGCCCCCATGTAGCAGGAATCTCACAGCTGGCCTGGTGGCCGCTAAAGTCGTTGTCCGTCAGACAGATCCGTGCAGGTCGCGGTGTCCGACGACACCCATGTCGTTCAGGAGCAAGTGCATGCAATGGTTATCGGAATATGGCCTCTTTCTCGCCGAGGCAGTCACGGTGGTGGTGGCCATTGGGGCGATCATCCTCATGATCGTGCGTGCCCGTCACGGGGACAGTGGTGAGCGCGAGGCTCGCCTCAAGATTCGTCCCTGGCATGAGCGCATGCAGCACCTCCAGCGGGAATTGGGACAGGCCGGGTTGGAAGATGCCGAGCGCACCGCCAATGCCAAGGCACGCGCCAAGAAGGAGAAGCAGGAGGCCAAGTCTCTCAAGAAGGCGCTCAAGGCCAAGGCGAAGCGCAAGCCTTCAGATGACGTTCAGGAACAGGACTCCACTGCCGGGCGTCGGGTGTTCGTGCTCGATTTCGTCGGCGATATCAAGGCGACGGGAGTGGAAAGCCTCGCCGAGCAGGTCACCGCGCTGGAAGGCGTGCTGACCGACAAGGATGAAGTGGTACTGCGACTGGAGTCTGGTGGTGGCCTGGTGCACGCCTACGGTCTGGCCGCCGCACAGCTGGATCGTCTGCGTGCGGCAGGCGCGCGTCTGACGATTACCGTCGACAAGGTGGCCGCGAGTGGCGGGTACATGATGGCGTGTGCCGCTGATCACGTCGTGGCGGCGCCGTTTGCCGTGATAGGGTCCATCGGCGTCGTGGCACAGGTGCCCAATGTGCACCGACTTCTCAAGAAGCACGATGTCGATGTGGAGATCCTGACGGCTGGGCGTTACAAGCGAACGCTGACGATGCTGGGGGAGAATACGGAAGAAGGGCGTGAAAAGTTCCTGTCTGACCTGGCACGCACCCATGATCTGTTCAAGCAGCACGTCGGTAGCCGTCGTCCGCAACTGGATGTGGAGGCCGTGTCACAAGGGGACATCTGGTATGGCAGCGAGGCGATCGCGATCGGTCTGATCGATGAGGTGGGCACAAGTCAGGCGCTGCTGGCCGGCTATCTCAAGCAGGATCTCAAGATATTTGAAGTCAGTCTTGAAAAGCCGCGTCGCATGATGGATCGATTCGGGAAGGGGGTGACGCTGAGTCTGGATCGTGTGCTTGACCGCGTGCTGGAGCGCAATGTCGAGTCACGCTGGCAGCAGCACTGAGAACTTCGCGAATCGTGATCTGCAGGCGCCAGGCTCTGCACGAATGCAAGTCTGTGGGCAATGGCGGCCATTCCCTGGCCATCCGTCAAACTAGGAGTGATGAAGGTGCGAGAGACCTGGTGATGTTGCGGGTCTGGCTCAGCCTGGTCATGGCATCACGTCGCGACATGGCGTGACCGGATGATCCGATGGCTTCCCTCAAGGGCGTCAGTCTTCGACTGGCGCCCTTTTTCAGCGATAGAGTTGTTGAAGCGTGCGGATCACGCCTGCAGCGTTCGGGCCCAGCAGTGAGTAGTAGATGGTCTGTGACGCCCGGCGAGTCCGCACCATGCCTTCGCGACGCAGAATGGCCAGATGCTGCGACAGGGCTGACTGGGAAAGTTCGAGACGTGAATTCAGTTCACTGACCGACATTTCGCTTTCACTGAGCAGGCAGAGAATTCGCAAGCGATTTTCATTGCCCATTGCCTTCAACAGGGCAGTGGCTTCCTCGATCACGCGATCATCTGCCTGGTGTAACGTGATGACATCATCTTGCGCAGACATGGCGGGTTTCCTCGCGGTTGAGACCTTGGCATTCATTGGTGAGCTCCGGTGCTGTCTGGGGAATTCCATCATCAGATTGGCCGTCCTTGTGGTGTCAGGCATGAAGTATCCTTGTTTTAGTGAATCATCAATAACTCCGCGTGCTACGTCCAAGGAAATATTAAACGATAAATCATCGAGGGTGGCCTGATCAGGGGTGGACTTTTCCTTTTCCTGACGCTGGTCGACATACGGTCGTTCGTTTCACTGCGTGTCGATGACGTCATACGACGAACTGACCAGGGTTGGATGCCTCATCTGACATTCACACGGTCGGGTTTTGGCCTAAGGTTCTGATAGTGCGCAAGCGCGTCACCTGCCATCAGCGTGGTGGGACACTTGGGGTCGCTAGCTGCCGGCATCTTCCAGGCGCAGTCCCCGAGTCGAAGGCGCGTAAGGCGTGATACTGCTTTCTGATGGCAACGCCATGCCATGAACCCCGTGCCAGCATCGTCAACGAGGTAAGCCATGCCTGAGACCGCCAAGCGATCCGCACGCGAGCACTACGAATCACTTGTCTCGCGTGCCAATCAAGCGCCAGAGGACTTCTGGGCTGAGCAGGCCAGGCGCATCGTCTGGTTCCGTGATCCATCGACCATCCTGGCCTGGGATGCCCAGGAGCACGCCCGTTGGTTCATTGATGGCGAGATGAATATCTGTCATGCCGCGCTGGATAATCACGTGGCCAATGGCCGCGGGGATCAGGTGGCGCTCTACTGGGACTCTCCCGTCACTGACAGCAAGTGCCAGTACACCTATCGAGAGCTTCGCGACGAAGTGGCCAGGCTGGCGGGTGCCCTGCGTGACAAGGGGGTCGAGAAGGGTGATCGCGTGATCATCTACATGCCGATGGTGGCGGAGGCCGCGATGGCGATGCTGGCCTGCGCACGCCTGGGGGCGGTGCATTCCGTGGTCTTCGGAGGATTCTCCCCCAAGGAGCTGGCCGTACGGATCGATGATGCGACGCCCAAGGTCATCCTGGCGGCCTCCTGTGGCATCGAGGTCGACCGTGTCATTCCCTACAAGCCGTGGCTGGATGAGGCGATCGAACTTGCGACGCATACGCCAGAGGCCTGCCTGATCCTGCAGCGTGAGCAGCAACGAGCCACCCTGGGGCCGCGAGACCACGATTGGCAGGAATGTCTGGCGCATGCCCAGGCCACGGAAGCGGTCAGCATGCTGGGAAGCGAGCCGCTCTATATCCTCTATACCTCAGGCACCACCGGGACGCCCAAGGGTGTGGTGCGCGATCACGCCGGCTACGCCGTGGCACTGCATTACTCCATGGAAATTCTCTACGGGACCCGCCCGGGGGACACCTTCATGGCAGCCTCCGATATCGGCTGGGTCGTGGGGCATTCCTATATCGTCTATGGCCCGTTGCTGGTGGGAGCCTCGACGGTCATGTATGAAGGCAAGCCGGTCAGGACGCCGGATGCCGGAGCCTTCTGGCGCTTGATCGAGGAGTATCGGATCAACTGCTTCTTCACGGCACCGACCGCCTTCAGAGCCATCAAGAAGGAAGACCCCGACGCCAGCCTGATGGCCGGGCGTGACCTGTCCAGCCTGCGCAGCCTGTTCCTGGCGGGGGAGCGACTCGATCCTCCCACCTATCATTGGTTGAATGACCTGCTGCCAGTGCCGATCGTGGATCACTGGTGGCAGACGGAAACCGGCTGGCCGGTCGCGGGAAATCTGCTCGGTCTCGACATGATCACTCGCCAGGCGAGTGGCCCCCGAGCGCCGGTCGAGGCACGCGCGGGCAGTGCGACCTGGCCGTTGCCCGGTTTCAATGTGCAGGTGCTCGATGGCCTGGGAGACGAGGTCGAACCCGGAGTGCAGGGTAACGTGGTCATTCAGCAGCCGCTGCCGCCCGGGTGTCTCACGGGGCTCTATCACAATCCCGCGCGTTTCCACGCCGCCTACCTGGCGGCGTACCCCGGCTACTATCTGACGGGAGACGGCGGCTATCTTGACGAGGACGGCTACCTCTTCGTGATGGGGCGCATCGATGACGTCATCAATGTGGCAGGGCATCGCCTGTCCACCGGGGAAATGGAACAGGTCCTCGGCTCACACGAGGCAGTGGCGGAATGTGCGGTGATCGGCATCGAGGATTCGCTCAAGGGCGAGATGCCGCTGGGACTGGTGATCATCAAGGATGCCTGGCGCGGTGACGAATCAGCTCTTCGTCAGGCGCTGGCGCAGCGTGTGCGCGATGAGATAGGGGCGATCGCCTCGCTCAAGGACGTACTGATCGTCGAGCGGCTGCCCAAGACACGCTCCGGCAAGATTCTGCGCAAGATGATCCGTCAGATCGCCGCGGGAGAGCAGTACCATATTCCCTCGACCATCGATGACCCGGCGAGTCTGGAGGATGTGCGTGAGGCATTGAGCGAGGCAGGCGTTGGTCTGGCCGGACAGGCGCGCAGTGCTTGAGTGACGTGAGCATTGCGGGTGAGTGAACGCTTGGGCGCAGATCGCTCCACGCAAGAACACAAGGCCCCCGTCATGAACCATGACGGGGGCCTTGTGTTCTTGCGTGGAGCGATCAGTCCATCAGGTGCGTGCGACCACGGGGTTGGCGCGTTCCCGACGGGCAAGCCAGGCGATGCTGACGACCAGCAGCCCTGCCAGACTCAGCCAGCCGAACAGCGTGCTGTCGGTCAGGCCCATCACCAGGTACGCCAGCAATGAGATGCAGGCGCCCAGCAGCGCGTAGGGCAACTGGGTCATGACGTGATCGATGTGATGGCAGCTCGCGCCCGTCGAGGACAGGATGGTGGTGTCGGAAATCGGTGAGCAGTGGTCACCGAAGACCGAGCCCGCCAGTACGGCACCCATCATCGGCAGCATCATCGCGATCTCGGTGGCTGCCGCCATGTCTCCGGCGATCGGCAGCATGATGCCAAAGGTGCCCCAGCTGGTGCCGGTGGCGAAGGCCATCAGACCGGACAGCACGAACAGTAACATCGGAAGCCAGGTGGGGGAGACCACGCCATCTACCAGCGTCGCCAGGTATTCGCCCGTGCCGAGTGAGCCGATGATGCCGGTCAGCATCCAGGCGAACACCAGGATATAGACGGCCGGCAGCATCGAGCGCGCGCCCTGGACGATGGCACCGATGCTGCGGCCAGTGCCCATGCGGTGACGCAGCAGCATCATCACGGCGGCGAGCAGGCCGATGGCACCGCCGATGATCAGCGATCCTGCGACATCGGTCAGCTCGAAGGCACGCACCAGGCCGAATGCCTCGCCCTTGGCGGCCAGCGCACTGGCGCCGGTCTGCACGATCATGAAGAAGGTGGCGATCACCAGCACGATGATCGGAATCAGCAGATCCACGGGGCGGCCACGTCCCGACTCTTCAACATGGGTGTTGCCGGGAGGATTGCCACGGCTGGCGTCAAACAGCTCGCCATCACGCGCGGCGATGGCATGTCGGCGCATGGCACCGAAGTTGATGTCGAACCAGGCCGAGGCGATCACCAGCACCAGCGCCGCAATCGCGTAATAGTTGAGCGCGGAAAGCTCAAGGAAGGCACCGAAGGGGCTGACATCGGTGATGTGGTGCGTGGCCAGGATTCCGGCGATCAAACTGATGATGTAGGCGCCCCAGCTGGAGATGGGGGTCAGCACGCATACCGGTGCGGCGGTGGAGTCGATCAGATAGGCCAGACGAGCCCGCGACAGGCCCTGGCGATCCGTCAGGGGGCGGCAGATGTTGCCGACCGCCAGGCTGTTGAAGTAGTCATCGATGAAGATGAAGACTCCCAGCAGGACGGTCATCAGCTGCGAGCCGCGACGGGTAGTGACCCGTTCACGCGCCCAGTTGCCGAAGGCGCGCGTGCCGCCGGCCAGAGTGATGACACCGACCATCGCCCCGAGAGCGAGCAGAAACAGCAGGATATAGACATTCCAGCTGTTGAGCGTGACATCGGTCAGTTGACCGCTGTCCGGCAGCTCGACGAAGACCGCGACCAGCTGGCGCCAGAGATAATCCAGCGTGGTGAGCGGTGAGAAATCATTCAGCAGCAGAGCGCCAGAGACAATACCCAGCCCAAGGGAGAGCATGACGCGACGTGTCAGTATTGCGAGACCGATGGCTATGATCGGGGCGAGCAGCGAAAGCGGGGACGCCGCGTAGCTGGTCAGTTCCATGTATCACCTGTTTTCAAAGGCAGGCGCCGGGACAATGCGCGCTGCCGGGTGCCGTAATGGCTGTTAGGGTGCGTGGGCGTCAGGGAAGAGCACCGTCCTGATGTGGCGCATCCGACCGGCCGCAGTCGTGGTGTCGCAACTGGGGGAGGGCGTCGCTGATGCGCCGAACACGTCCTGCAGCATCAGGCTGACCGATGCCTGCAGGTGGGAAGGGGGCGCATTATGCCCGAGAGGATCAGACAGCGAAACATTGCCTTGTGCATCTAAAGTCTAGGATGCAGTGAAAAAGACCGACATTTCGCCGGTTCCCCACTAAAATCCCGCTGTGAAACGCCAATGTTCAGTATGCTCTTCTTGCTAATCCGTGTCGGATATGAAGAATGGCGCTCACCAAAGCATGTCGAGCAGCCCTTTCGTAGTGGTTGCTCGCTGCCAGCGGCAGGAAGGCCATGGCTTTTCACGCCGCCTGGCAGCGTCGACAAGATCAAAAACCCGCCAAAGCGAGACCGACATGTCGGAAACAACGTCCATCATTCCAGCGCCGATTCTGGCGTTGATCGATGCAGGCAATGGCCTGCTGTGGGGCAGCGTATTGATCTACCTGCTCATCGGAGCGGGTCTTTTCTTCACGGTCATGACCAAGGGCATCCAGTTCCGCTACTTCGGGCACATGTGGAAACTGCTGGCCACCTCACGTCAGGGTAGCGAAGGCGGGATCTCCTCCTTCCAGGCGCTGGCCACCTCCCTGGCGGCACGTGTCGGTACCGGTAACCTGGCCGGTGTCGCCGTGGCGATTTCCCTGGGTGGCCCGGGTGCCATCTTCTGGATGTGGATGACGGCACTGGTCGGCATGTCCACCAGTTTCATCGAGTCCACCCTGGCCCAGGCCTACAAGGTGTCACACGATGACAATACCTTCCGTGGTGGCCCGGCTTACTACATCGAAAAGGGCCTGGGGCAGCGCTGGATGGCGATCCTGTTCTCCGTGTGTCTGATCATCGCCTTCGGTCTGGCCTTCAACTCCGTGCAGTCCAACTCCATCGCGCTGGCCATGGAGCAGGCCTTCAGCGTGCCGCCGTGGATCATGGGCGTGATTCTGGTCGTGGTGATGGTGCCGATCATCTTCGGTGGCATGAAGCGCATCACGCGGACCGCCGAGCTGATCGTGCCGATCATGGCGCTGCTCTATCTGCTGCTGGCCATCTTCGTCGTGGCGATCAACATCACCGAGCTCCCGGCGGCACTGGGCACCATCTTCCGCAGCGCCTTCGGTCTTGAGCAGGCAGCAGGTGGTGCACTGGGCTACACCATCGCGCAGGCGATGATGAACGGCATCAAGCGCGGCCTGTTCTCCAATGAAGCCGGTATGGGCTCTGCGCCGAATGCCGCGGCGATGGCGACCACCCGGCACCCGGCGTCCCAGGGCTTCGTCCAGATGCTGGGCGTCTTCATCGATACTCTGGTCATCTGCACCGCAACCGCTGCCATCATCATCATGAGCGGCACGCTGGGCAACGATGGCGCCAATGATGGTATCCAGATCACCCAGGCGGCGTTGACCTCGCAGGTCGGCAGCTGGGGGGGTGGCTTCGTGGCGATCGCCATTCTGCTGTTCGCCTTCACCTCGCTGGTGGCGAACTACTCCTATGGCGAGTCCAACATCGAGTATATCTCGGGCAAGAAGAACGCCAAGCCGGTCATCATGCTCTATCGCTTTGCAGTGCTGGGCATGGTGATGCTGGGCGCAGTCGCCAGTCTCAAGAACATCTGGAACTTCGCTGACCTGTCGATGGGGGCGATGGCGCTGATCAACCTGATCGCCATCCTGCTGCTGTCGCCGCTGGCCTTCCGGATCTTCAAGGACTACGACCGTCAGCACAAGGCCGGTCAGGAGCCGACCTTCGACCCCGAGAAGTTCCCGGAGCTCAAGGGCAAGGTCGACCCCGCCATCTGGAAGAAATGAGCGTCACCCATGAAAGCCCGCGGTGCGGAATGAGGCGTCCACCTCTCCCTGACCACCCGGTCAGAATCTCCGTGAGTTGACATGCCAATGGCCGCGCATCGTGATACGATGCGCGGCCATTCTGGTTCTCGACGGCGAGATATCGCGCGAGATACCGTCAATCGTCAGCTGTTATGCCGTCTGTCAGGGTTCCCTCACCCCTGCTGTTGGCCTGGAACCAAAAAGGACCTCAGATGCTCCTCCTCACCGCGAGTCAATCGCGTCGTGCGCTCGTCGCACTGTCCCTGTTTCATATCCTGATCATCACGGCCAGCAACTACCTGGTGCAGTTGCCGATGACACTGTTCGGCTTCCATACCACCTGGGGTGCCTTCAGCTTCCCGTTCATCTTCCTGGCCACTGACCTGACCGTCCGGCTGTTCGGCAAGGTACATGCTCGCCGCATCATCGCGCTGGTCATGCTGCCGGCATTGCTGGTCAGCTACATGATCTCGGTGATCTTCCATGGCGGCAGCCTTGCCGGGATCGAGGCGTTGGGCGAGTTCAATCTGGTCGTGGCACGCATTGCGCTGGCGAGCTTCATCGCCTATGTGATCGGCCAGCTGCTGGATATTCAGGTCTTTGATCGTCTGCGTCGCAATGCTCACTGGTGGGTCGCGCCCATGGCATCGACGCTCTTCGGCAATCTCGCCGATACCTTCGCCTTCTTTTCGGTGGCATTTCGCAATGGCCCGGACGTCTTCATGGCGGCACATTGGGTCGAGATCGCCTGGGTGGACTACGCCATCAAGTTGATCATTTCGCTGCTGCTCTTCCTCCCGATGTACGGTCTGTTGCTTGGCTGGTTGACGCGTCAACTGCTGGCGAGAGGCTTCATCGCCGGGCGTGAAGGCGCCTGATCAGTCCGACATCTCCCTGTACTCGAATTGCCGCCACGATGTGGTAGCCTTGAGAAAAACAGGGAGTTGATCTGCAATGAAAATCGCGGCGGTGTACAGCATCAAGGGCGGTGTCGGCAAGACGGCTTCTGCCATCAACCTCGCGTATGTCGCTGCCAACAGTGGTCTCAGAGTGCTGTTGTGGGATCTGGACCCTCAAGCCGCCGCGACTTTCTATGTGCGGACCAAGCCCAAGCTCAAGGGCGGCGTCGAGAAGCTGATCAGCGGCAAGCAGGACCTGTCACGCGTGATCCGGGCGACCGACTATCGCAATCTGGATGTCCTGCCGGCCGAGTTTTCCTATCGCAATCTCGATCACATTCTCGAGGAAGAGAAGCGCTCTCGCCTGCGCAAGGTGTTGAAGCCGGTGCGTGACGATTACGACCTCGTCATCCTGGATTGCCCCCCGAGTATCTCGACTCTCTCCGAGCAGGTCTTCGCGGCCGCTGATACGCTGCTGGTCCCGATGATTCCGACGGTGTTGTCACTGCGCACGCTGGAGCAGCTCAATGCCTATCTGGCCGAGATCGATCTCGATGTGCCTGTCTGGCCATTCTTCACGCTGGTCGATCGTCGCAAGACCTTGCACAAGGATGTGATGGAGTCCCTCAAGCAGGACCATCCGCTGCAGCTCAGTGGGCATATTCCTTACTCCAGCATCGTCGAGCGCATGGGAATCGAGCGCAAGCCGGTGCCGGTCTTCTCGCGCAACAGTGCTCCGGCGGCAAGCTACCGAGAGTTGTGGAAGGAAGTCGGCCAGCGCCTCGGGCTGCTCAAGGAGCCGGCAGCTGGTGAGGGGAAGGCAGACGCAGACGCGAGCACGCCTGAGACGAGCACGACCGCTGGCACGTCCACTGCCAATCAGTCCGCTCAGCCCTCGGACAAGCCGGATGTCAGCATCGGTTCCAAGGCCAGGGCAGCCAGGTCGTCCACCGCGAAATCGTCTGGCAAGCCCTCTGACAAGTCTTCCGGCAAGTCCTCCGGGAAGGCGGGAGCCAGGCGCAGCAAGAAGGGCGGCAACCTCGGCGATTGATGCCCAGCATCTCACTGAGGGATGCCCAGAATGCAAGAAGCCCCGCACTGGCGGGGCTTCTTGCATTGTGGGGGAGGGTGACTCAAAGCCCGGGCAGGCCGGAACTGGCATCGGCATCTTCCAGCAGGCGCTTGAGCGGTGCATGCAGGGCCGGTGAGGCTACCACGATATTCTCGCCATACAGCTCCTCGGGGATGCCGTCCGGGCAACGATAGAGGTGACCGGTACGTGCGCCGGCTTCGCGGGCAATCAGCAGGCCCGCCGCAAAGTCCCAGGGAGAGACGCTCTCATAGTAGGCATCCAGGCGGCCGCAGGCGACATCGCAAAGATCCAGCGCGGCACTGCCGTTGCGTCGGACATCCTGACACACCAGCAACATGGCGGAGAGACGTTTGAGCAGGGGAGGACGGCTGTCCCGGTTATAGGGGAAGCCGGTCGCGACCAGTGCGCGGCTCATGTCTTCGGTCTCGCTGACCGTGATGCTCTCGCCATTCATCCAGGCTCCCTTGCCGCGAATGGCGGTGAAGGTCTCGCCGAGGAAGGGCGCGTGAACCACTCCCATCTGGATCTTGCCACGCTCGCACCAGGCGATGGAGACGGCCACATGGCGCAGCCCGTGAGCAAAGTTGACGGTGCCGTCGATGGGGTCGATCACCCACAGGCCTCCCTTGGTGCCGATGACGTCGCGCTCGGGCGATAGCTCCTCGGTCAGGCGTGCATCTTCAGGGAATTCGGCCTCGAGCGCCTCGGCAAGGAAGGTGTCGATCGCCACATCGATGTCCGTGACCAGCTCATCGCCTTTCTTGTAGTGGTGCGCGAACCCTTGCTCCTCGCGCGCTTTCACCATGCGTTCTCCCGCGTCTCTGGCCAATTGCGTTGCACGTTCCAGGCGTTGTTCCAGCGTCATGTGGCTCTCCAGCAGCGATGATCAGGTCAGATGAGTTGACGCTCATCCCTCCGGTGACCTCCTGTATAACAGACTCATGTGGTGAGTTCAGCCTCGAGGGAGGGAGCGGGCGCACGAAAGGTGTGCTCAAGCATCCGATTCAGGCGCTGCATGCCCCTTCATGGTGCTTTCCCTGCAAGGCGTGCACTGCCAGCGGGAGGTGGCGAGGACCGCTTCAGCGATTATCCCGTTATCTTGAGGGGGCGTTTTCTCGTCACGCTTCCTGAAGCATCCCGCTTGGGGCCCTGACGAAGACCCGGCCAGCCCCGGCCAGTAGCGGAGAGCCTGCCCCCTGGTCGGCATGACGTGTCTGACCGGGGCTTCGTCAGGACAGGCCGGTGGGATCTGAGGATTCAACATCCGTTTCATTTTTTGATTTCTGGCGCACTTGTTGCAGTAGTCTGGTCATGGCGTTCGGCAAGCCGCCGAACCTTCCCGCATTCAATGCCCTGATGCACAAGGAGCGAACGTGACCCCGATTCCTGACCAGATTCATCCCCCGCAGCGCCTCCTGATGGGCCCGGGCCCGATCAACGCGGACCCACGTGTGTTGCGTGCGCTGTCAGCGCCATTGATCGGCCAGTACGACCCCGCGATGACGCATTACATGAACGAGACGATGCAGCTCTATCGCGGCGTCTTCGAGACCCGGAACGCGGCGACCCTGTTGATCGATGGCACATCACGGGCCGGGATCGAGGCGGTGCTGGTCTCGTTGATCCAGCCGGGGGAGCGTGTACTGGTGCCGATCTTCGGCCGTTTCGGTCATCTGCTGCGCGAGATTGCCGAGCGCTGTGGTGCCCAGGTGCACACGCTGGAATGTGAGTGGGGCGAGGTCTTTCGTCCCGAGCAGATCGAAGCCGCCATTCGCGAGGTGCAGCCAACGCTTCTCGCGCTGGTACAGGGCGATACCTCGACCACCATGTGCCAACCGCTCGATGAGATCGGTGCCATCTGTCGCCGTGAAGGCGTGCTGTTCTACAGCGATGCCACGGCCTCGCTGGCGGGCAATCCGCTCAAGACGGACGAGTGGGGGCTGGATGCCGTCACCGCAGGCCTGCAGAAATGTCTCGCCGGTCCGTCTGGCAGTTCGCCGCTGACGCTGTCGCCGCGTGCGGTGGAGGTGGTGCATGCACGCCGGCACGTCGAGGCCGGGATCAGCAGTGGGGACGATCGACTGGCGGAGCCGGGCGCGCGTATTCGCTCCAACTATTTCGATCTTTCCATGGTGCTCGATTACTGGGGAGCGCTGCGCCTCAATCACCACACGGAGGCCACCAGCATGCTGTATGGCGCGCGCGAGTGTGCGCGACTGCTGGTCAACGAGGGCATGGACAACGCCATCGCGCGACATGCGTTGCACGGTCAGGCGATGGTCGAGGGACTCAAGGGGCTGGGGCTTGCGCTGTTCGGTGACCAGGCACATCGCATGAACAACGTCAGCGCGGTGAGGATTCCGGATGGCCTGGATGGCGAGGGGTTGCGTCGCAGCATGCTGGAGGATTTCGGCATCGAGATAGGCACCAGCTTCGGGCCGCTGCACGGCAAGGTCTGGCGCCTCGGCGTGATGGGCTACAACGCGCGTCGCGACACGGTACTCACCACGCTGGCGGCGCTGGAGCAGACTCTGCGACGCGGTGGCGTCCAGTGTGTCGCCGGCGGTGGTGTCGGCGCGGCGCTGGACTTTTATCAAGAGCATCAGGACCAGCCGGCGGGAGAGCGGCCATGACCATTGATGTGTCCCGAGCGCGCACGACAGCGGGCATCGCCCCACTGGAAACGGCGGCGGACGTGCTGGCAGCCTGTGATGCCCTGGCGGCGATTTCACGCAGTGACAGCGGGATCGATCGCCGTTATCTGACGCCTGAGCATGCGGCGGCCAATGCCACCACGGCGGCCTGGCTCAAGGCGGCAGGACTTCACAGCTGGCAGGACGGGGCGGGCAATCAGTGGGGGCGATGGTGCCCGGAAACGCTCTCCAGCGAGAGCGAGGCGCCGCGGCTGGTGATCGGCTCCCATCTGGACAGCGTACCGGACGCCGGTCGTTATGACGGGATTCTGGGCGTGCTTCTGGGCGTCGCGGCGCTGACCCACTTCCAGCAGCGTGCTGAACGGGAGGGTGCCGGCTTGCCGTTTGCGCTCGAGGTGGTCGGCTTTGGCGATGAGGAAGGCACGCGCTTCGGCGCGACCCTGCTCGGCAGCCATGCCATCGCGGGCAGCTGGCAACCGGGATGGGAGCTTCTGGAAGATGAGGAGGGTATCAGCCTGGGGGAGGCGCTGACCGCCTTCGGGCTCTCGGGGCAATCGGCGGCCAGTGCCAGCCTGCAAGCGACTCCGCCGCTGGGCTATCTGGAAGTGCACATCGAGCAGGGGCCGGTGCTGGAAGCCGAGAATCTGGCACTGGGTACCGTGACGGGTATCGCTGGCGCGCGTCGTTTTGCCGTCAACTTCGCCGGTCAGGCCGGCCATGCCGGCACCACACCGATGGCACTGCGTCAGGATGCGCTGTGTGCCGCGGCAGAGTGGACTCTGGCCGTCGAGACCCTGGCACGTGAGGTCCAGACAGGCAAGCGCGCTGACATGCCGGATCACTCACTGATGGCCACCGTGGGGTGTTGCGAGTTGCGTCCCGGTGCGGTGAATGTCATTCCCGGCGCCGCGGCGTTGAGTCTGGATATCCGTGCCCTGGACGATGCACAACGTGACCGGGCGTTGGAGGAGCTGCTGCAACAGGCCCATCAGATCGCCGAGCGTCGCGGCGTCACCTTCCGTTGCGAGCAGACCCACGCCGCGAATGCCGTCGCCTGTGATGAAGGGTTGATGCAGGCAGTGGATCTCGGTATCGCCGCTACCGGACAGGCGCCTTTCCGGCTGCCCAGCGGTGCCGGCCATGACGCCATGGCGGTGAGTCACCTGTGCCCGGTGGGCATGCTGTTCCTGCGCTGTGAGCGGGGGATCAGTCACCACCCTGCGGAGGCGGTGACGGAGGCGGATGTCGCCAGAGCACTGGCGGCCTTGATTGCCAGCATCGAGGCAGTGGCCGCCAGATATTCGTGTTGATCATCGGCGGCCAGAAGGCGGCTGCCTAGCTCGCGTCCAGCAGGCCCGGCAGTCGCACTGCGGCAATGGCATCGATCTGATTCAGGGCTTCCTGAAATTCCGTCTCGGTGGATTGCGGCAGGCGTCGTTCCAGTTCGGCGAGGATGCTTGAGGCGCTATGGCCCTTCACGCAGATGATGAAGGGGATTCCGTGACGGGCCTGATAGTCGGCGTTGGCCTTGAGGAAGCGTTCGCGGGTGGCGTCATCGAGCTGGTCCAGCCCCGCGCCACGCTGTTCGCCTTGAGAGGCGGGCGTCAGACTCTCAAGCTTGCCGGCAGCCAATTCCGGGTGGGCGTCGATCAACTGGCGGCGCTCGGTCTCGCTTGCTCGGCGTACCGCCTCGGCACAGGCGCTCAGCAGGGCTTCGGTACTGGCAAAGGGGCGCTCTGCAGCGGCGCGTTCCACTACCCAGTCGGAGTGCTCATAGAGGCCGCTCAAGCGACGAGCAAGCGCTTCTGGTGGCAGGGCGTTGAGGGTGTCCAGCATTGCCAGATATTCCATCGGGGTTTCGATTGGCATGTGCCTTGCTCCAGAGAAGAAAAGATAAAAAGACGTGAAGAATCCATTGCTTGCAAGGCACATGCCGCCGCCAGACAAGCCGGGACTCGCCCTTGAGGCAGTGCGTCTGCCGGGGAGACGTGTCCCCTGCACCTTGACCGTCAGGTCAGATTAGGCGAGTGCACTCCTGCGGTGCAATGCCACCAAAGCCCTGAGCCGTGACATGCCGAGCGCCATGCATCATTGATCGGATCAGCGGCTGCATCACGGACAACGCGTCAATGTCACACGCTACCCATCACAAGGAAATGACCGTGCCCAGACTTACCACGCATGTGCTCAACCAGGCTGAAGGCATCGCCGCCAGTGGCGTCACCATTCTCCTGGAGCGCCAGGATGCGCAGGGCAACTTCCAGCAGATTGCCCGAAGCATCACCAATCAGGATGGCCGTGTCGAGGCGCCATTGCTGGAGAACGCGCCATCGAGTGACGACGATCACTCCGGCGTCTACCGCTTGACGTTCCAGATAGGGGACTACTTTGCCGGGCGTCCGGTGGGCAAGGGCATGCTCGGGCGGGTGCCGGTCGAGTTCACGCTGGAGGCCAACGGCCACTATCACATTCCGCTGCTGGTCACTCCGTGGGCCTACAGCGTCTACCGCGGCAGCTAAGGAGCCGGCATGAGCGCATATCTCCTCGATTGGGCAATGCTGCTGACACGTTGGCTGCATGTCATGGCGGGTATCGCCTGGATTGGCGCCTCGTTCTTCTTCATCTGGCTCGACAATCGCCGCGAGCCTGCCCGTCATGCCCTCGATGGTCGTCCGGGGGGCGAGCTCTGGGCAGTGCACGGCGGTGGCCTCTACCATCTGTTTCGCCATGACGGCGTCAGTGAGACGCTGCCCAGCGAGATCCACTGGTTCAAGTGGGAGGCCTACGTCACCTGGCTGTCCGGGATGGGGCTGTTCACGCTGATCTACCTGCTGCAGCCGCAGGCCTATCTGATTGATCCGCGCGTGTTCGAGATGAGCGGCAGCATGGCCGTCGGTAGCGCACTGGGACTGCTCCTCGCAGGCTGGCTGGGCTACGAGGCGCTGTGTCGCAGCCCCCTCAAGCGCAGCGCTGCGGCGCTGTTCGTCGCGGTCGGTGTCTGGTTGACGCTGGCGGCCTGGTTCGCGACGGAGCTGTTCTCCGGGCGTGCTGCCTTCCTGCTGATGGGCGCGCTGATGGGCAGCATCATGGCGGGCAATGTCTTCAACGTGATCATCCCGGGTCAGAAGGCGCTGCTTGCCGCCGCGCAGCGTGGCGAGACCCCGGACCCGATCCACGGTCAGCGCGCCAAGCAGCGCTCGGTGCACAACACCTTCATCACGCTGCCGGCGGTCCTGATGATGATCAGCAACCATTACCCGCTGCTGTACGCCAATGACTATCGTCTCGGCGTCATCCTGCTGCTGCTGGTGACGGGGGGGCTGATTCGCATCGCCACGGTGGATCACCACAAGGGCGTCAAGCGACGTTGGGTACCGGTGGGAGCCGTAGCGGCGCTGATCGGCGTGATCGTGCTGTGTGCACCACGCGCTCAGCCCGCTCCGGCAACGGCCGGAAACGCCGCGTCTTCACCGTCCGTGGCGGCCAGCAACACCGCTGACAATGCGGTGATGGGAGAGAATGAGGCTCTGCGCGAGAAGGTCCGCCATATCGTCGAGCAACGCTGCGCCGGCTGTCACAGTGATTCGCCGACGTTGATCGGGCTTACCGCGCCGGCCGCAGGGGTCGCCTTCAATGGCTGGGAGGACATCCAGCGTCAGGCACTGCGCATCCACCAGCGCACGGTGGTCGACAAGAGCATGCCGCTGGCCAACATGACCCAGATGACCGATGCCGAGCGTCAGATGCTGGACGACTGGTGGCAGGCGACACGCTGAGAGAGTGCCGGGTCAGTCATGCATGTCATCGCTACAGTTGTGGGGCGTTCGGCCGATAGTCGTGATACTTCACTCACGGATCGGAATCGCGCGCAATGATGACAACAAGAAGGCGACTGGCCCGCGCCAGCGTCGGCAGCAAGTTGGCCTTGCTGGTGCTGGGATTGATGATGGTGGCCTTCATCGTGCTGGGACTGGTGTTCTCCACCGCCAGCAAGCATCAGGTGGAAGAGGGCACGGAACGTGCCCTTGCCCAGCAGCAGCAACAGATCACCAATACCATTGAACTGTTCGATACCACCATGCAGGCCAGCGTGACGCGCATGCTCAATGCCTTCCTGGCCACCATCCCGGACAATTTCACGCGGATAGAGACACGCCGCCTGCCGATCGGTCAGCGAGATGCACCGGCGCTGCTCAATGCCGGTTTCATGCTCAATGATCAATCCGGCTATCTGGCCGATTTTGCCAAGCGCACCGGAGCCCCGGTCAGTTTCTTCGTGCGTGATGGTGATGATTTCGTGCGCATTGCCACCACGCTCAAGACCGAGGATGGCTCGAGCCTGCTCGGGCTGACGCTGAGTGGTGGGGTCAAGGAAGCACTGAATGCCGGCCAGCCCTATACCGGCATGCTCTATCTCGCCGGCCATCACTACATGACGCGCTATCGCCCGATCACCGACTTCAATGACAACGTCATCGGAGCCTCCTTCATCGGAGTGGATATCGGAGCGCAGATCGATGAGCTTTACGCCACCATCACCAGTATCCAGTTGCATGACAAGGATTTCAGTCTGGTGGCCAGCACGGCGGCTGAGCAACGTGGGCTGGTATTGACCGAGGGGCCGTGGCAGGGCCGTTCATTGACGGACTTCAAGGATGAGGCGGGCCGGTCGGCCATGGCGCCGCTGTTTGCCGCCGATAGTGGCCAGTTTGAATATCGCCTGGCAGGCGAGGACAGCTCACGCATCACTCGCTTCCAGCACTACCCGGCATGGAACTGGGTCGTGGCCACCACCATCGACGAGAACGAGGTGACCGCTGGCATCACCCGTCTTCGCAATCAGGTCTTCGGCCTGGCGTTGCTGCTGGCGCTCTCGGTGGCCGCCATACTCTATTTCCTTGAGCGTCGCTTGATCAGTCGCCCGCTCGATGCCCTGGTCAAACTAGCTCAGGCACTGGCGCGTGGGGATCTTTCCCAGCGCATCACGAGCCAGCGTCAGGACGAGATCGGCAAGCTGACGGACGCCATGAACAGTATCGGTGAGGACCTGAGCCGCGTGGTCGGTCAGGTCCGGACGACCACCGTTTCCGTCAATCAGGCCGCCGGGGAGATCGCCCAGGGCAACGAGGAGCTGTCGGCCCGCACCGAGCAGTCGGCGTCGAGTCTGCAGGAAACCTCCGCCTCGATGGAGGAGATCACCACGACCGTGCAGCACAGTGCCGATTCCGCTCAGCAGGCCAGCCAGCTGGTCAACTCGACCTCGGAACAGGCGCGCCGTGGCAACGAGGACATGAACAAGGCGCAGGCGAGCATGGAAGACATCAATCGCTCTGCCGAACGCATCAACGAGATCATCAGCCTGATCGACGGCATCGCCTTCCAGACCAATATCCTGGCGCTCAATGCGTCGGTGGAGGCTGCGCGGGCCGGCGAGCATGGGCGTGGCTTCGCGGTGGTGGCCCAGGAAGTGCGAACGCTGGCGACACGCTCCAGCGATGCCTCTCGTGAGATTCGCGGTCTGATCGATGAGTCCATCTCCCACACGCAGCAGGGTGTGGCACAGGTGAAGGACGCCAGTCATGCGATGGCCGAGATTCTGTCGAGCGTCGAGCGTGTTAACGACATGATCGCCGAGATCAGTGCCGGTGCCCGTGAACAGAGTGCCGGGGTCGGTCAGGTGAATACGGCGGTCAGCGAGCTGGATGCGATGACCCAGCAGAACACCACCTTGGTCAATCAGGTCAGTGGCGCGGCGCGCAGCATGAGTGCCCAGGCACAGTCGCTGGAGTCGTTGATGTCAGGCTTCAAGGTGGCTGGCGGGCATGATGGGGCGAACCCGCACATGTCTGATGCAAACGCTTCTCCCCGACAGGAGAGTGCGGCGTTCCATCGGGCAACGCAGTCGCCGCGTGATTCGCGATTGCGTGAGGAAGAGGAATGGGAGGCCTTCTGAACCGGCCCTGGGCATCATCGCCTGACTCGAGAACTGTCTCGAGGACTGACTCGAGAACCGGATAGGCGCACCTCGGGCGAGAGGGACAATCCGCGACGCCATGGCACGTTTAGCAGGCCCCCATCGACGATGTGTCGATGGGGGCCTGCTGCGTATCAAGCGCGCGGTGGACACGCCTTCAGCCTGGATGGCGCGCCGCGAAGCGCGCCAGTTCATGTGGCTGGCAGGGTTCACCCACGAAGATTTCCACATAGTCAGCGACGCGCCCGATGCGCTCCGCGACGCTTTCCCGGGTGCGCATCGAAAGGTAGCCGATCTGGGTCAGGTAGATGGTGCGTGCTCGGACATCGGCCTGGGATTCAGACTGGCCATGACGCATCAGCATCGCGGTCAGTGCCTGAATGCGTGTCTGATCCGCCTGGTCGACGACGGCGGCAACGTCCTCGTTCTGCAAGCCCCAGTTGCGGATCGCCAGCTCGAAGCGAGAGTCGAACAGCGACTCATCCAGCCAGCAGTCGAAGACATTGAGCATGGCCTCCACCACCGTGGCGGCGTATTGCTCGCAGCGTCCGATCAGCCTGGCGGTATTGTGGGCATCCCAACGGGCGAGCAAGGCGGCGAGCAGGGCATCGCGGTCCTTGAAGCTCCAATAGAAACTGGTGCGAGACAGCCCCAATGTCTTGGCCAGTGTCAGAACGCGTACCGAGTCCACGCCTCCGAGCAACAGCTGCTGATAGGCGGCCTCCAGCCAATCCTCGGCCTTGCCACGTCCTTCCGTTCTGGCGCTCGCACTCTCGGGTCGTGTGGCGGTGGTCTCTGACATGGGCGGGCTCCTGAAGGGGCTGACAGGCGGGGGATGCAGTCGTCGGGGTCTCGAAGATCCAAGCGTGACACCAGTACGGGGGGAGTGGCGTGGCTCGAGCATGCTGTTTGCGACAGTGATGATTCTGTCTGCGCCAGCGGGACAAGAATGCCATTTCCAGCGACGCACGATCTGGATTCTAGGGCTATAGTCAGCTCATGTACACATGTGTACACGATCAAGGCATCTCTGTTTGTGATGTCTCATGACCTGACATTCAGGAGGCCGCATGGCTCAGGATCCGCTGCTCACACCGTTCACGCTCAAGCACCTCACCCTCAAGAATCGCTTGATGATGACCTCCCACGAGCCCGCCTATCCCGAAGATGGCATGCCCAAGGCACGTTATCGCGCCTATCACGAGGAGCGTGCGCGCGCCGGTATCGCCTTGACCATGACAGCAGGCTCCGCCTCGGTCGCCCGGGATAGTCCGCCGGTATTCAACAATATTCTCGCCTGGCGTGATGAGGTGGTGCCCTGGCTGAGCGAGCTGACCGATGCCTGCCATGAGCACGGTACCGCAGTGATGATCCAGCTCACCCATCTGGGGCGTCGAACGCGTTGGGACAAGGCCGACTGGCTACCTGCCGTGTCGGCGTCGCATCGTCGCGAGGCGGCTCATCGCGCCTTTCCCAAGCGGGTCGAGGACTGGGACATCACGCGCCTGATCCAGGACTATGCGGACGCCGCAGAACGCATGAAAGCGGCGGGTCTTGATGGTATTGAGCTGCAGGCCTACGGGCATCTGATGGATCAGTTCTGGTCTCCACTGACCAACACCCTGGAGGGGCCCTACGGCGGCAGTCTCGAAAATCGACTGCGCTTCACCATGGAAGTGTTGAGCGCGATTCGTGCCCGGGTGGGCAACGAGTTCATCGTCGGGGTGCGCTACACCGGGGATGAATGCCTGAGTGGCGGCCTGGATGCCAGTGATGGCCTTGCGGTCTCGCGCCTGCTGCGCGATAGCGGACAGGTGGATTTTCTCAATGTGGTACGCGGCCATATCGATACTGATGCAGGGCTCACCGATGTCATCCCGATTCAGGGCATGGCCAGTGCGCCGCATCTCGACTTTGCCGGACAGATTCGTGAGGCGATGGATTTCCCGACCTTCCATGGTGCCAAGATTCAGGACATCGCCACCGCGCGCCATGCCATCGCCACCGGTAAGGTTGACATGGTCGGCATGACGCGTGCCCACATGGCGGACCCGCATATCGTGCGCAAGCTGTTGGCCGGCAAGGAAGAGGATATTCGCCCCTGTGTCGGGGCCAACTATTGTCTCGATCGCATCTATCAGGGCGGATCGGCCTACTGCATCCACAACGCCGCCACCGGGCGTGAGCTGGAGCAGCCGCATGACATCGCACCGGCCGAGGTCGCCAGAAAGGTAGTGATCATCGGGGCGGGGCCGGCAGGGCTTGAGGCGGCACGTGTCGCCGGTGAGCGCGGCCATCAGGTGGTGGTGCTGGAAGCGGCGGATCAACCCGGTGGCCAGATCCGCCTGACCGCACAGAGCGAGCGGCGTCGCGAGATGATCGGCATCATCGATTGGCGCATCAGTCGCTGCGAGGCGCTGGGCGTCGAGATTCGCTACAACGTCTTCGCCGAGGCCGATGACGTGCTGGCGGAGCAGCCGGATGTGGTCATCGTCGCCACGGGCGGCTACCCCGAGGAAGACATACCGCAGGTCGGCAGTGAGCTGGTCGTCTCCAGCTGGGACATCCTCTCCGGCCATGTCACGCCTGGTCGCAACGTGCTGCTGTTTGATGATGCGGGAGACCACGCCGCACTCCAGGCCGCCGAGATGATCGCCAACACCGGAGCCAGGCTCGAGATGATGACGCCAGATCGCACCTTCGCGCCGGAAATCATGGCCATGAACCTGGTGCCTTATATGCGCAGCCTGCAACGTCTCGCCGTCACCTTCACGCCGACCTATCGCCTCGGCGGTGTCACGCGCGATGAGGAGGGCCAGTTGATCGCCCAGATCGGCAGTGATTATCTGGATGACGCCGTAGCGCAAGGCAAGGGCACCGGTGCCTACGCGGATCAGCGAATCGTCGATCAGGTAGTCGTCAACTACGGCGCCCGCCCGATGGAAGATCTCTACTTCGAACTCAAACCCCACTCGCGCAATGGCGGGGCAGTGGACTATGACGCCTTGATCGAAGGACTCGCCCAGCCTGCAGACGGCCCAAGTCCAGAGCACACCGAGCGCTCAGCAGACGGCAAGTTCCAGCTCTACCGCATCGGCGACGCCGTCGCGACCCGCAATACCCACGCGGCAATCTATGACGCGCTGAGGCTGATGAAGGTGGTGTGAGGGTGAGAAGAGAGGTGGGATATCACCGGGGAGCCATGGCAAGGGACAAAGAAAGGCTCACGTATTGTCTTGAGAGAAGGTGTGGATCACTCGCCCTTTGACCCGTCGACAAGACAGCAAGCCCATCTTTTCAGTAGAGGTACTGTCAGGATGGGTACCTTCCAGCCAGAGCATGCCGTCTGGTTGTATCTCACGTATGCGCTTGATGATGCGGCCGAAGTGGGGGTGCCGTGCCACCACGATATCCCCGACGCGATAGCGCGATTTCCAGCGTTTCAGCGTGACGACATAATCTCCCGGCGCAAGGCCGGGAGACATGCTGAGTCCATTGACGCGATAGAGTCCAATGGGCATCCGTTCACTCGTGATCAATTCACTCTTCATCAGTTCTTTGGCGCGTCATGTCGTTGCCTCAATCCAGCTTCGGATAGACGACAGTTTCAGACGGCGGATACGGGCAGGTGGCGATAAAGGTGGTGAGTCCCTTGGTATCCCAGAACGCCGCGGCGAATTCATTGATGAGGGTCAGCAGTTTCTCGCCCTTGTCGCGCTCGATGCCCTGTTTGCAGGCAGAGCCGGCCAGCATGATGCTGTGGACCAGTGCATCGATGTCTGGGTAGGCATCACGCTGTGACTGCTTGTTGTAGTCGCCCCAGATGATGCGGATCTCATGCTTGGCTTTCTCGGCGTGGCTTTCCTTCTGCTCCACCAGACGGGCGAGCAAGGCCTGGTCTGCCAGCGTCAGGCTGTCCTTCTGGCCCAGCTCATTGATGAGGTCCATGAAGCGGATCACGCTGAGTGCGGCGATCTGTGCAGCGGACGGGTCATAGATCTTGCAGGGGATATCACAGTGCGCGGAGGCCGCAGGGAGAGAGACCAGTCGGTCAACGGTGCGGAGCAGGGCATGAAGCATGTTCAATCCTCCTTTTGCTGAGTGTTGTGACGTTTGTGACGTGACTGACGAATGACAAAGAACGCGGTTCCGATGACGGCTGCGATGGCGCCATAGAACAGGGTGTGAACGAGGGGGCTGCTCCAGTCACTGTGGTCATGTCCCGGGTGGGCCAGTGCCGTATTGGCGGCGGTCAACAGCAGCAGTCCACTCGCGATGAGGGGGTTCTTCATGCCATATCTCCTGTGGGGGTGAGGATCAGTGATGGACCCGCGTCGCCGCATGACGCGCGGGGGTTGGCCGATAAGTCCGCTGACGAGAGACGCCCAGCCATTGCACGGTATTCATGATGTCCATTCGCACCTGGCCACTGCCGCGCAGCAAGGCTTGCTGGTGGGCATGGCACAGGCCCGGGGCGGAAAGCACATGGGAGAGGCGGGCATGGGCAGCCTGCAGGGCGCTCATCGCCTGCGGGTGCTGCCCTTGGGCGCGATAGAGCTCCGCCAGGTTCTGATAGCTCACCACCAGCGCCGCGACGCCGCCTTCCGGGTCTGCACCGGGCATCAGAAAGATGTCTGCCAGGTGGCAGGCACTGAGATAGTGCTGCTCTGCCATGACGTAGTCGCCCTGTTCGAACAACGCATTGCCTGAGCGGGTTTCACGCTTCCATTGGTCCATGAGGCCCTCCTGTGACCAGGTGTCGTCAGCATGCCAATCTTTATGATTATGATAATCATTATCATTCAATGGTGGTACAATATCTCGACTGCTGCAAGGGCTCAGGGAGAATCCGTCAGAGACGTCCTGTGATACGTCTCAGGCTGGCAGGGCCAGGCAGGTGATGTCAGCGAAGCACCGAGCTTGAATGGGAGGGCTCATTGACGACTGGCAGTCGCCGAGGACGATTGGGGAAGACGGTCGCTGCCGCCATCAGATCCGGGTGAGGCAGAGGGTGTCGGACATTCAGGTGTCAGCGGCGCTGTCGGGGCTGAGGCATAGCGCTGTCTGGCCGTGTGCATGATGGTCTCCATGCTGGCGTAGACCATGTAGAGCTCTCCCAGATGCTTGGCTGTCCTTAGCGTGGCATCGTGAAGCGGCAACAGACCGAAGCGCTTGAAGATCTTCATGTTGGCGCGCTTGCACAACGCCAGAATCCCATCACCATTTCTGGA
Organism: Cobetia sp. MMG027; assembly: GCF_027947415.1. Classification (NCBI taxonomy): domain Bacteria; kingdom Pseudomonadati; phylum Pseudomonadota; class Gammaproteobacteria; order Oceanospirillales; family Halomonadaceae; genus Cobetia; species Cobetia sp. MMG027. The sequence continues at coordinate 51,069 of NZ_JAQJIO010000008.1, read as the reverse complement.
TTTCACATGGCGTGCCGCTGCTGCCATCAACAGATTGCCATGGGCGAAACGTTTGGCCTCCGGGGCCATCACCAGACGGCTGAATTCATAGATGGCACCTTCTGGGATGGAAACGACATCACTGTCGTCAAAGAGGGTGCGCGACTCGAGACCGCCAGGTGTGATGCGAATGCTGCCCAACAAGGTATCGTGCTGTGTGTCCATCAGGCAGATGTGCTGACTGTTGCTGTCGATCACGTCATCGTGGTCCGTGTGCTTCTTGAGATATGCCTTGGCGACACCATGGTGTTGGTCACGCAGCTTGAGGACCTGCTGAAAGAGTGGATGGCGACGACCGAAGAATGACACCGTCTCTCGATGGGTCTGATGCGTGAAAGAAGAGGTGAACTGCGTGATGACGGCGACGTCGTGACTGTCTTTCATTCCCTTGCTGACTCCTCGTTTCCTGAGGTGGATGAGATATCTCATGCTTGTGGGATGGTAAAGCTAGCGCTTTATTAGTTTTAGTGCATGTTTGTTGCGTCGCCATGACAGGTTCATGATGGGGGAAGCCGGTTGTCGGTCTGCGCGAGACTTTGCCCTGCGGGATCACGCCAGGACTGAAGCGCGAAGAGGGCATGGTCGGATATTTGGCGATATCATTGGCAAAAATGTCGCAAAAATTGGGTTGATGGCATGATTCTGGGTGGTTCGGCGGACGCAGTCATCCATCGTGAGCCATCTTTCCGCCTTGCCAGTGGCGGGGGGATCGTCGTCCATCGTCAGCAAGGAAATGGTGCAACCTCGAATATGCCATAACGCTACCCAAGGCTCATTGCTGGCGGAGATGTGCTGAGGAAACGGTGATATGGCGTATCGTTTCTTATTGAGGAATTCGTCGAAAGGGATCACGAGTTCGCGAGGTTAGCCCTGGGTGACGGGCCAAAATGGCGAAGACATCGAGTCTGATGTGTCGCTTCCGATCACGAGATGCCACGAAGGGGGGCGGTCAATCTGCCAATCGGCCGAGATGGCAATGGAGCATGATGGGAATGCGTGATTCAGGGGTGATGCGCTGCCAGAATCACCTTACATGACACACTTGAAGGAGTTGACAATGGCGCTCAAGATTCTGGTCTTTCTGGGGTCGGTACGGACAAGTTCACCCCCATCCCCCGCACGTCTGGGAGAGCGGGTCGCCAGATGTTGCATGGCCAAGCTTGAGGAAAGTGGTCATGAAGCGGTGTTGATCGACCCTCTGGATTATGACCTCTCGGACCCCTTCAAGCCGCTGTTTTCCTATGCACAACGCAATGCCCCGCAGGATTTGCTGACACTCGCCCAGGAAATTGAGTCGGCGGATGGCTATGTGATGGTCAGCCCCGAGTACAACCATTCCATGAGTCCGGCACTGGCGAATCTCCTGAATCACTTCGGCAGCTCGCTCTACTCCTACAAGCCGTCGGTGATCGCGACCTATTCCGCAGGCCAGTGGGGCGGCGTGCGGGCGGCGGTCAACATGCGCACCTTCCTCTCGGAGCTGGGCTGTCTGCCGGTCTCGGCGATGATCCACGTGCCCCGGGCCCAGGACGTGCTCGATGAGGATGGCAGTTACACCGAGACTCAAGATGCCCAGAAATGGAGCGGTTATCTCGAGCGGGCCTTCGAACAACTTGCCTGGTGGGCGAATGCCGCCAAGCGTTATCACGAGAGCGAAGACGGTGAGAAGCGCCCCGGCGCCTTCACGCGCAGCCCCTCGCAGCGCAACGCGCCTGAATGAATCACTGAGTGTGGAAAAGCAACAAGGGACTGCCGTGGCAGTCCCTTGTTGCTTTGCGGGTCACTCTCACGCCGCGTCATGCCATCTGGTGGATGGCTTACTCGAAGTAGGCGCGCAAGGTGTCCATGTCATCGGTTTCGGTCAGCGCCAGCGAGAGCAGAATGCGCGCTTTCTGAGGGTTGAGTGCGCCGCTGCCGATACCTTCTTCCTTGGCCGTCACGATGCCGTTGCCGGTACGCGTGCTGCGAACGACTGGCAGACCCTCTTCCATCGCCTGCTTCACCAATGGCTTCAGAGTGTCCGGAATGGAGCCATTGCCGCTGCCGGCTATCACGATACCCTTGGCGCCATTGTCGAGTGCAGCGGTGAACAGCGCCGGGTCCATGTCCTGATGGGCGTAGATGATATCGACCTTTGGCAGGCCATCGAGGGACGTCACGTCAAAGTGTGGCTTGTCGGTCGGGGTCGCCGGTGTGTAGTAGAAGTGCGGCTTGCCGCTGATGAAGGCACCCAGATAGCCCTGCTCGGTCGCCTTGAAGGTGTCCATCATGATGGCATTGGTCTTGGTGGTGTAATACGCCGAACCGATGCGGTCGTTGAGCACGATCATCGCCCCACGACCCTCCGCGCCTTCATCGGCGGCCAACGTGACCGCCTCCAGCAGATTGAAGGGGCCATCGGCACTGATGGCGGTCGCCGGACGCATGGCACCCACCATCACCACCGGTTTGTCGCTTTCGACCGTGAGATCCAGGAAGAAGCCGGTCTCCTCCAGCGTATCGGTCCCATGCGTGATCACCACGCCATGTGTGGCATCGGTGGCCAGCGCCTCATTGATCGATTTCGACAGCTTTAGCAGGATTTCCTGATCGATGTTGCTGCTGCCGGTATTGGCGATCTGCTCGCCCGTCACCTCTGCCACGTCTGCCAGTTCCGGTACGGCATCCAGCAGTGCCTGCACGCCGATGCTGCCGGATTTGTAGTTGGTGGTGTCCGTGGAGGAGGCTGAACTGCCCGCTATCGTGCCGCCGGTCGCGTAGATCTTGACGCCCGGGTGATCCGCCGCATTGGCCTGAATGCCATAGGCCAGTGAACAGGCGGCGATCGAGATGGCAGCTACAAGGCGGCGAGGAGTCATGAAGGAAGCTGTGGTCATTGTGGTGAGTCGCTCTTTGTCGTTGTTGTCGGAGTTATCGATGCCAATGGCCTGTCGATACCGTGCTGGCCAATGAACATCCGATGCGTCTGTGCAGAGGCAGGCGGTTTGTCTCATGGTTTCCTCAATCATGAATAAGGAAAGTTTCATGTCATGACGAGGTCTCATCCCTGCCCCCCCCGGGGTCTGCCGGGGGGAGGGAGGGGGTAGAACCGTACTATTGCCAGCATCAATCTGGGCAGCAATATCCCGGCCAGCTCGTGACGCTGAGCTGGCCGGATTTCATCAGGTCAGCGCTGCACCACCATCACTGCGCGGATCGTGTGCCGCCTCGACTTGGCCATCGGGGTGACGCATCACCGCACCGGCGTGACCCAGCGTATCGCTGTAGGCGTCTTCCAGCACTTCTACTTCATGCCCCAGCTCCCTGAGTGCCTCCGCCATGTCACCCTCAAGGCGCGATTCGAGCTTGAGGCTGGTGCTGACATCGCCCCAGGTGCGGCCCAGCAGCCAGCGTGGAGCACTGATCGCGGCCTGCAATGACATACCGTGACGGGCGATGCGAGTGAAGACAGCGGCCTGAGTCTGCGGCTGGCCTTCACCGCCCATGGTGCCGAAGGCCATCACGCGGCCATCATCGAAGCAGGCCAGTGAGGGATTGAGGGTGTGGAAGGGCTTGCGGCCCGGCGCCAGGCTGCGCAGTCTGTCGGGCGCCAGATCGAACGCCAGTCCGCGGTTCTGCCACATCACGCCACTGCTCGGCAGTACCATGCCACTGCCGAACTCCCAGTAGACGCTCTGGATGAAGCTGACGGTAGTGCCCTCGCTGTCCGTGGCGCCCATCCAGATGGTGTCGCCCTCGGCGGGCTCGTAGGGCCATTCCAGGGCGGCCTGCATGTCGATCATTGCCGCCTGCTGAGTCAGGGCATCCTGTGAAAGATGTGCCTGTTGCGTCGCGATGCCGCTTTCCAGCCCGCCCTCGAGGCAGTCTGGTGAGGTGATCAGGCTGTCGCGCACCAGGAAGGCACGCTTGGTGGCCTCGATCAGCGCATGCAGGTGACGCGGTGTATTGCCCTCCGCTTCGCTGATGCCGTGCCTGGCGCTCAATTCATCGTAGAGCCCCAGAATCATCAATGTCGCCAGACCCTGGGTCGGGGCGGGTAGGTTGTACACCTCACTGTCGCGCAGGCATACCTTGAGCGGGGTGACGCGTTGGGCGCGATAGCCGTTGAGGTCCTCCAGGCGCAGCGGACTGCCGGCGGACTGCAGTTCCTGCGCCATGTGCGCCGCCAGCTCGCCTCGGTAGAAATCGTCCAGCCCGGCATCCGCCAGGCGGGCGAGGGTCATGGCAAGTGCCGGCTGACGCAGGCGGGCGCCTTCCTCGAGCGCCATCGGCTCCCCTGACTCGCTCTGACCCAGATAGCGCTGCGCAAACCCGGGTTGCCGTGATAGCACGGCCAGGTGCTTCTCGCTCAATGCTTGCTGGCTGGCGCTGACCGCGACCCCGTCATTGGCATGCCGGATGGCCTGTCGCAACAGCGTCGCGAGTGGCAATGGCGCGCGCTCGGCGTCGGAGGTGTCTGCCGAGAAGGCCAGTGCCTCCTGCCAGCCGCCGATGGTCCCGGCCACCGTCAAGGCGGACAGCGGCCCACGGGTGGGGATGCTGTCGCCATTCACCAGGGGAGCGCCTGTCTCGTCATCGGCGACACCGTAGCCTTGCGCGGCGTAGAACGCTCGGCTGGCCAGCGCCGCGGCCGGCCCACAGGCATCGATCGCGATGGGGGCGAGACCGGGTCGCTTGATCAGCCAGAAGCCATCGCCGCCGATACCATTCATGTGCGGATAGACCACGGCGATGGTCGCGGCCATCGCGACCATCGCCTCGATGGCATTGCCGCCGTCACGCAGGACGTCACGGCCGGCCTCTGCTGCCAGATGATGGGGGGCAGCGCAGGCCCCGCCGAATCCTCGTCGGGTATGCATCATGGCGTCTTGCTCCTGTGAATGTCGTTGTTGTTATTGCGCCGTTGTCAGTGCGCGGAGGGCGGAGATCAGCTGCCGGTGAACAGGTCGTAGAACATGCGCAGTGCCGTGAACATCAGGAAGATGGCGAAGACCTTCTTGAGCTTGGCGGCATCCATCGCATGGGCCAGCTTGGCACCGATCGGCGCACACAGCATGGTCGCAGGCACGATGGCGGCGAAACCGAGCAGATTGACGTAGCCGATGGAGCCCGGCAGCAGGTTCGGCTCCCCGATGCCATTGAGCAGGAAGCTGGCGGTGCCCGGCAGGCTAATCACCAGCCCGAGCGCTGCGCCCGTGCCCACGGCCAGGTGCATCGGAGTGCCCAAGGTGCTGAGGGTCGGCACGCTCAGGGTGCCGCCGCCGATGCCCATCAGGGTCGAGACGCCACCGATGAAGGTACCCAGCGCACCACTGCCCAGCGGGCCCGGCAGGCCAGTGCCCAGCACTGTGGACTGACGACGGAACATGTTGAGCGCCACGAGGAAGGCGACGGTGGCGAACAGCCCCATCAGGACCGCGCCGCTGAACAGGTTGGACAGCAGGCCGCCGATGATGACGCCGATGATCACGCCCGGCAGCAGACGCTTGAGTATCGCCGGGTCAAGATTGCCCTTGGCGTAGTGGGCCCTGGCCGACATGATCGAGGTGGGAATGATGGTCGCAAGCGAGGTGCCGACCGCCTGGTGCATGCGGACCGCCTCATCGACACCCAGCAGGCTGAAGAGGTGAAAGAGCACGGGCACGATGACGATACCGCCGCCGACCCCCAGCAAGCCGGCCATCACGCCGGCAATCATGCCGGTGACGATGAGTGCGGCGATCAGACCGAGAATCCAGTGCAGTGGATAGGCTGAGAACAGTTCCATGGTGTTTCCTTGTAGTACCCGTATGGCGCGGGGTCATTCATTGCTGGTGAAAGTTGCCGACAGACGACATCGGCAGTCGAGGCATCTCCCTGGAGCGCTTTCTCTCGCGCTGTCTCCGAGGGGGTGCGAGCGGGTTGGCGAGCCAAGACATTACGCGTTGCTGAATTATCTTTTCAATGCCCTTGTGATGGCCAGGCCCCGTTGGTGGTGTCAAGTCGCCTGTCAGGCTGGCCATCGTGACCGGGTTACCAACCGATGGCGTCCGGCAGCCAGGTGGCAAGACCCGGGAAGCAGAACAGCAGTACGACGGCCATGGCCTGCAGTCCCACGAAGGGGAGTACGCCGAGATACAGGTGGCGTGTCGTGACTTCCGGTGGCGCGACCCCCTTGAGGAAGAACAATGCCCAGCCGAAGGGAGGCGTCAGGAATGACATCTGCAGATTCATCGCCACCAGTACGCCCAGCCATACCATGTCGGTGCCATAGCCGATGAAGACCGGCAGGAACATCGGCAGTGCGATATAGCTGATCTCGATCCACTCCAGGAAAAAGCCGAGCACGAACAGTATCACCATCAGGAAGATGAGAGCGCCCAGTTCTCCCCCCGGCAGCAGATTGAACAGGTCATGCACCATGTTCTCGCCGCCAAGGCCGCGGAAGGCCAGTGAGAACGGCTGCGCGCACAACAGGATGAAATAGACCATGGCGGTGATGGTCAGGGTCGAGTGCAGGCAAGCCTTGAGCATCGGGAAATCGAGGCGCCGCGCCAGCAGTGCGATCACGAGACTGCCCAGTGCGCCCATCGAGGCCGCCTCGGTGGGGGCGGCCACGCCACCCAGAATCGAGCCCAGTACCGCGAAGACCAGCATCAGCGGCGGAATCACGCTGCGCGCCAGATCCCTCAGCAATTCCTTCATGCCGCCAGCGGCGGCGCGCTCCTCTTCCGGAATGGCCGGGACGAGTTCCGGCTTCCACCAGCCCAGCACCAGCAGGTAGACGATGTAGATGACCGCAATCGCCAGGCCCGGCACGAAGGCGGCGGCGAACAGGGTGCCGACGGACTCGCCGAGAATCTCCGACAGCAGGATCAACACGAGGCTCGGCGGAATGATCTGCCCCAGGGTGCCTGAGGCGCAGATGGTGGCCGAGGCCACGCCTGGGTGATAGCCGCGGCGCAGCAGGGTCGGCAATGTCAGCATGCCGACGGTGACCACAGTCGCACCGACGATCCCGGTGGAGGCGCCCATCAGCACGCCGACCAGAATGATCGCGATGCCCATGCCGCCGTTGACGCCGCCCATGGCGCGCCCGATGGTCTCGAGCATGTCCTCGGCGACCCGCGATTTCTCGAGCATGACCCCCATGAACACGAACAGCGGTATCGCCAGCAACGTGTAATTGGTGACCACACCATAGAGACGTGCCGGCATCAGGCTGAACAGCAGCGGGCCGAAGCCTGCCAGACCCGCCACGAAACCGGCCACCGCCAATGAGATCGCGACCGGAATCCCGATCAGCATCAGGATCAGGAAGCCGCCGATCATGCTGAGGGCAATCCACTCATTCGGACTCATGAAGGCACCTTGGTGTTGGATGACGTGGTGGAAGAGGCGTCGGGCATGCGGTTCGTCAATGTCAGCAAGGCGCGCAGGCAATCCGCGACGCCCTGCAGGGCAAGCGCGGCGAAACCGATGGGGATGAAGGCCTTGAGCAGGTAGCGATAGGGCAGGCCGCCGGGGTCGGGTGAGCCTTCCATCAGTTGATACGACTGCTCGGTATAGCTCAGGCCGAGCCAGGCAATGGCCGTGCCGATGGCGATGGTCATCAGTGCGCCGAGCAGATCCACCAGCGCACGCCCCTTGGGGGAAAATCGATCATAGAAGACATCGACGCGAACGTCGGCGCGATGCTTGAGGGCATAGGAAATGCCCAGCAGCGCGATGGGGGAAATCAGGTGCCACTCGAATTCCTGGAGTGGCACGGGACTGATGCTGAAGAAGTAACGCAACAGCACGTTACTGGCGACCAGCACCACGAGTGCCAACAGCGAGTAACGGGCAATGATGCCCAGCCGCTCGATGATGCCCTCGAGACAGTGGATGACATGCAGCATGACATGACCTCACGAACGCCACGACGGGACAGGCCGTGGCGTAGACAGGGGGAGCAGGGATGACACCAGCGGTGATCCGTTCTGGCACTGGGGGCGTGAGCCACAGGTACCGCCACGGGGGAGGTTCGATGTCAGCCGTCAGAGTGCCAGGAAGGTCTTCTCGCTGACGGCGGCCCATTCCTTGTGTTGATCGCGGAAGGCCATGAACGACTCGTGCACACGTGCGGTGTCCGGATCGGCGGCCGCCATGTCGGTCAGCGTCTTCTCGGTGACTTCCTTCAGGCGCGCCACCACGGAATCGGGCAACGGCTGAGCGGTGACGCCCTCGTTTTCCACCAGATCATTGAGCGCTTCGGCGTTCACCGACTCACACCAGGCCTGGCTCTCGACATTGCACGCCTGAGCGGCGGCCTTGACGATGGCCTGCAGGTCTTCCGGCAGACTCTCCCAGGCGGCCTTGTTGATCATCAGCTCGGTCACATTGGTCGGCTCATGCCAGCCGGTGGTGTAGTAGTACTTGGCAGCCTTCTGAAGCCCCAGACGGCGGTCCTGATAGGGCCCGACGAATTCGGCGGCATCGATGACACCGCGTTCCAGCGCCGGGAATATCTCGCCGCCCGGCAACAGGCGCACGGCGACGCCCAGCTCGGCATAGACCTTGCCGGCAAGCCCCGGGATACGCATCTTCAGGCCTTTCAAGTCCTCCACCGTGTTGATCGGCTTGCGGAACCAGCCGGTCATCTGCACGCCGGTATTGCCCATCGGGAAAGCGATCAGTCCCTTGGGGGCGTACAGCTCATGCCACAGCTCCAGGCCGCCACCGTGATACAGCCAGGCATTCATGCCCTGGGTATTCATGCCGAAGGGGACGGTAGTGAAGTACTGGGCAGCGGGAATCTTGCCGGCCCAGAAATAGGCATTGCCGGCGTTCATCTCCACCACGCCACTGGCGACGGCATTGAAGCCTTCCAGTGCCGGAATCAGCTCACCGGCCGCAAAGTGCTGGATCTTCATGCGCCCGCCCGACATGGCTTCCACCTTGCGGCAGAAGTCGGTCGGGCTACCGGGGCCCTCGACATAGAAGGGCGATCCCGGGCCGTAGGCATTGGTCATCTTCCATTGATAGGTCTTGCTGGATTCCGCGCGCACGATGGCGGGCGCACCCATCACGAGTCCAGCGGTTGAGGTTGCCAGAGCGGCACCCAGGAACTTGCGACGATCGAATGTCATGGGAGGTTCTCCTGCGGACGGATGACCAGTAGTGCCCCTGCGGCGGTGGATGTGCGGATGCGGCAAGGGGAGCCTGTACGGCGTGCTGACATCGAGGTCAGCGATCTTGTTGTGTCGGTGTTTCTGCATGCTCTTGAGTAGCGATGTCTTTCATTTGTCAGTTTTGAGGCTGTCATTTGTCATCGCGCTACGAGGATGACTCTGCAAGCCGTGTGCCATTTCGCCGCCTGAGAAATTTTTCCAATTATTTCAATGAAATATGTACAGGCAGAGGGCGCTGTTTTCCGTTGAGAATGCGCGCATGCGCATCCCCAGTTGCACATGTGAGACCGTGGAGCCGCTGATGTGCGGAGTTCAGTGCCTGACAAATGTCAGAAGATGACGCCAATCGCGGCATTTGTTCATCGATAGCATTACGGAAGGTGACATCTGGCTCGCGAATGTGGGGTGGTGATGACCAATTGTTATGCTTGCCGCATTACGGTGCGCTTGAGTCATCGCGGTGCATTACCTCTGAGCGAGGCTGTCAGGAAAGGGCTTGGCACGAGAAGGCTGAGCGGTGCGTGGGCTGATAGGGACGGGGGGCAGGGAGAAGAGAGAGCTGGGTGGAGAAAGCCGACAGGGACATGAACGGGGCCGGTGATTGCCAGGCGATGACGACAGTCAGCAAGCCCGGTGGCATCATGCGGCTTTGCCCTGTTGGAGCCTTGCATGTCACCTCATGATTCTGACGATTCCGCTTCTCCCACGCCGGCCACGTCTGCCGTCTCCTCCACGCCTTTCGCGAAACATGCTGGCGTGCGCCTGCCTGCCGCCCCCGGCGCACCCACTGACGCGCGGATACCCCGGGCCTTCCTGATCGCCATCCTGCTGGTAATGGCAGTGCTTGCCTGGTGGGAGTTGCCCCAGCAGTGGGCACGCGATGTCATCGATGCCACCCTGGGGCAGGCCTTCAGCGCCTTCGCCATCGCCAAGGGCCTGAACGCGACCATCTCGGTGCTGCAGTCCTCGACCATCGATCTGCAGGTATTTCAGGTCTCGCCCGGGGAGGCGCTGGACCCCGCCAATGACATGATCGAGCGCTTCTCGTGGGTGATGTTCGCGGCGACCGGCTCATTGGCGCTGCAGAAATTGCTGCTGGGCATCTCCGGTTCCGTGATCATCAAGAGCATGACCACCGTGGCCTGCCTGCTGGCGGTGTTCGGCCTGCTGGCCGAGGGCAGGCGGGCAGACAGCGAAGCCGGGCGCGCCCCTTCCTGTTGGCAGCAGGCACTCGTGCGCCTGGCGCTATGGGGCATCGCGCTGCGCTTTGCCGTGCTCAGTGTCGCGCTGGCCAGTGGTGTGGCAGGCCAGGCCTTTCTCGATGACAGCCGAGATGCGCAGATGGCGCAGCTGAGCGTGACGCAGCAGCAGCTGGCGGAAGTGGCGGACAAGCAGGTGGGAGGCGAGCACGAGGAACGCAGCTGGTGGCAGCAGTTCAAGGGCAGCATGGAAGGCTGGGTCGGCGGGCCGATCACCAGTGTCACCGAGGGCTTTGATGCCATGACCGACAAGGTGATCGACCTCACCATGCTGTTCATCACCCAGACGGTGCTGTTTCCGTTGGGCTTTCTGTGGGTCACCATGCGCTTGCTGCGTGGGTTGGGTCGCATGCACTGATTTGCGACCCCAGCGCGTGCTTATAGCCGTGCGCCACCACGACGATGCTTGACGCGTGTCATCAGCGACTTGCAGTCGACGGAGAGTATCTCGTCACGATTGAAGATATGTTCGCGCACGAAGCTGTCGAAGGCTTCGTAGCTGTCGGTGAGGGTGTGGATGTGCAGGCTTTTCAGGTCGCTCATGATGTAGAGGCTGACCACCTCGACACAGGCGGAAAGCTCCTCGGCGATGCGCTCGATGGCGCTGGGCGCGACGGTCAGGTCCACGAAGGTGGAGATGCCCTTGCCGAGCTTGTCCGGGTTGATGACGGCGGTGAACTGCTCGATCACGCCACTCTCGACCAATGCCTGGACGCGTGAGCGGGCGTGAGCACGCGAGATGCCCAGCTTGCGGGCGATGTCGGCATAGGACATGCGGCCGTCCTTGATCAGCAGGTTGAGCAGTTCGCTGTCGGTGCGGTTGAGGTTCATGGGCCAGGGTCTCGACGGTCTTTGTGGTGGTGGTACGCATGGCTTATCAAACCTGTGCGATCCGCACTTGTATAGTCCGACGTCAGCCTCTGGTGAGGATATTCCGGCTCTGGAAACGACTACGGGACGCCTTGGCGTCCCGTAGTGGTCTATCTCATTCGATCGCGTCGCGAACGCGTTGAGCGTCACTGATAGACAATCTCGCCCTTCGGGGCGTACGCCGAGACATCGATCGGGCTCTGCTCGGCAAGGTAGGCCTTGAGCACATCGGCATCGACGAAGCCGGTATCCAGGTAGCCCGGCAGGTCAGTGACCTTCGGATAGCCATCCCCGCCGGCGGCATTGAAGCTCGGGACGGTAAAGCGATATTGCGCGCTTCTGTCCAGGGGCTGGCCCTGGATCATCACGTCAGAGACGCTGCCCTCGGCCCGGTCGACCTGCATGCTGATACCGGCAAACTGGGCATAGGCGCCGGAGTCCACCGGCTGGGTCGCCACGGCATTGAGGTAGTCGAGCACCTCGCTGCCCGACATGCTGACGACCCCCACGGTGTTGCCGAAGGGCAGTACGGTCAGCACATCCTTGTAGGTGATCTCTCCTTCAGGCAATGAGGCGCGCACGCCACCTGAGTTCATCACGCCGAAGTCTGCCTTGCCGGCCTGCATGGCGGCGGTGGCGATCAGGCGGCCCAGATTGGTCTGGGCAAAGCGCACCACGTCGCGATCCCCCTCCAGCTTGCCGTTGCTCTGCGCGACGGTGACATTGAGCTGCGCCTGGCCCTTCTCTTGATAGGGGCGCAGGAACTCGAGCAGCTCACTGTCCTCGGCGATTTCTTCCTTGACCAGCACCTTGTGACGCTCGCCGTTCACTTCGACGGTCTTCTTGAGGTTCACCGGGATCAACTGATAGTTGAGCATGGTCAGCTCGCCATTGCGGAACTCATAATCGGCACGCCCCACGTACTTGCCCCACTCGTGTGCCTGCACGATGTAGGTGCCGTTCTGACGGTCCGGCTGGCAATCATCGCCGGGCGCAAAGTCCGCCATCCGGTTGACGCCCTCCATGCACACCGGCTCCTGAGAGTGACCGCCGACGATCATGTCCAGCGCACCGGTGGGCAGGTAGCGCGCAAGCGCGACGTCGCCCGGCGCGTTGATGCCATGCTCGGCATTCTGATAATGCCCCATGTGGGTGACGGCGAAGATCAGGTCCGGCTGCTCATGCTCGTTCAGTTGCTCGATGACCTTGCGTGCCTCTTTCTTGGGATCGCGAAACTCGAGATTGCTGAAGTACTCGGGATTGCCGATGCGCACGGTGTCTTCGGTGGTCAGGCCGATCACCGCGATATGGACGCCGTCTTCATCGAAGATCCTGTAGGGCGCGAACAGACGCTCGCCGGTGGCCTTGCCGTAGATGTTGGCGGCCAGCATCGGGAAATCGGCCCAGTCGCGCTGCTTGAGCAGCACGTCCAGCGGGTTGTCGAATTCATGATTGCCCACCGCCATGGCGTCATAGCCGATGCGGTTCATGCCCTTGAAGTCGGGTTCGGCCTGCTGCAGGTCGGACTCCGGCACGCCGGTATTGATGTCTCCGCCGGACAGCAGCAGCACGCTGCCACCCTCGGATTCCACTTCGGCGCGGATACGGTCGACCAGCGTCTTGCGTGCCGACATGCCGTATTCGCCATCGCTGCTGCGCCAGAAGCGACCGTGATGATCATTGGTGTGCAGCACCGTCAGGTGATAGGACGTGTCTGCCTGCCATTCATGGTCCTGATGGGTGGCGCAGGCGCTGAGCGTGCTCAGCAATGCAGCCCCCAGCAGGGTCTTCAGCGCCAGGCGCGAGCGGGTGGATGTGCGCAAGCCCGGCGCGTTTGATGAGGTGAGTCGAGTGTTCAGCATGAGCGATACGTTCCTTGTGTCTGGCTCCGAGGCGCTATGGCGCCTTCCAGCCTCAAAGTGCTGATTGTCAGGGTGCCGATTGCAAGACTGTTGATGAGAAAGCGCTTATGTCTAGTGGGTGAAGGGTAACCGATGGCAAGGCACACCGCTGTACGAGTCTGTCTTGCCATTGTGGAGATTGGATGACCTGCTCAGGAAGTGCGAGCTGTGCGCCGCTTGCCTACGTCAGCGAATGGCGTGAAGAAGTGTGGCTGACCTGTAGAAGCGCGACTGGCCTCAAGAGGCGACCGACATGAAAAAACCGGCCAATGATGCGCCGGTTCTTTCATGTCTCATTGCGGCGCCTGCGGCTCAGGCGTGTTCCTGCTTCGCGCTGATGCTGTCGGTGGACTCACGCTCACTCGCTTTGGGATTGAACACCTCGGCATCTTCCATCTTCGGCAGCAGCAACTCGGCGAGGATGGCAGTCAGGCCGCCCATGGTGATCGGCGAGCGCAAGGCATCGGCGAAGGCCCCCGGAATCGCGTTCAGCACATCCGGTACCATGCCGACGCCCAGACCAAGCCCCAGGGCCAGCGCGATGATCATCATCTCGCGACGCCCGATGGGCTGTGCCATCAGGATGCGGATGCCGGAGACGGCGATCAGCGCGAACATCAGCGTGGTGGTGGCACCGAGCACCGGGCGCGGCATCTGCGTGAGCAGGGTGGCAATGAAGGGCGACAGGCCCAGCAACAGCAGGAAGCCCGCCACGTAGCGGCCCACATGGCGGCTGGCGATACCGGTCAGCTGGATCACGCCGGTGTTCTGACTGAAGGTGGTGTTGGGGAAGGTGCCGGCCAGCGCGCCGAGTGCGGAATTCAGGCCATCCCCTAGCACGCCGCCGCGCAGACGCTTCTGATGCGTGTCGTCATCCACGGCGAGCCCCGAGGCGCGTGCGCTGCCGGTGAGATCGCCGACGGTCTCGATGGCGGTGATAATGAAGATGAAGGCCACCGGCAGGAAGGCGGCCAGCGAGAAGTCGAAGCCGGTATTCAGCGTCGCCGGGTGCGGCAGAGCGATCAGTGCGGCATCCGCCAGTTGTGGCGCATCGTACATGCCGCCCAGCGCCGCGATGATGCAGCCGACGGCCATGCCGATGAAGATGGAGGCGATTCTCAGCCACGGGTGACGCGAGACCTGACAGGCCAGTACCGTGATCAGCACGCAGCCGGCCAGCGCCAGATTGGCGGGGGCGCCGAAGTCCGCGGCACCGAAGCCGCCACCGATATCCGTCATGCCGACCTCGATCAGACTCAACCCGATCAGCATCACCACCACGCCCGTCACCACCGGTGTGATGACGCGCTTGAGCCATGGCAGCACCGTGCCCAATGCCATCTCGATCAGGCTGCCGGCCAGACAGGTGCCGAACAGTACCGCCAGCACCTGTTCGTCACTGGCATTCTGGCTGCGCGCGATCAGGCCGGCGGTGATCAAGGCTGATACGAAGCTGAAGCTGGTGCCCTGGATGCTCAACAGCCCCGAACCGAATGGCCCCAGGCGCTGGGATTGAATCCAGGTGGCGATCCCGGAGACCACCAGCGCCATCGACAGCAGACTGGCGGTGTAGGCCCCGAGCGATAGCGCACTGGTGATGATCAATGTCGGTGCAATGATGCCCGCCAGACTGGCCAGCAGATGCTGGGCCCCGGCGAGCGCCGAGATGGGCACGGAGGGGCAGCTCTCGAGGCCGAGCAGTGGCTCGTCGATCCCCTTGTGCTGGGAGGAAGCTTGGGTCATGGGACGCTCCTTGTCGGCTCGCGGCAAATGCGGGAGGAATGGGGCTGATGATCGAGGATGACGATGCGTGATCACGCCATGCGATTCGCGGGCGGGCAATTATAAGCAAGAAGTGAACCAATATCAGGTGTCTTTTGCTGTCACGACGTCTTGTCGCCGGGGGTTCGATGACTGGCCGGATAACGCAGGACCCCGCCGAGCGTGACTCGGCGGGGTCCTGGAATTGACGTGCCTGTGGCCCGGGCAAGCGGGCGCAGGGTCAAGCGGCTGGCGTCAGACTGTCAGCAGACGTTGGATCTTGAGACCGATCTCGCCTTCCGCGAAGGCCCCCAGGAAGCCCTGGAAGTGCTCGGATGCCACGTGGGCTTCCAGCGCTTCTTCATCCCACCATTCCTCCAGTACCACGAAGTCGCCTTCCGGTACCGGCTCGCCTTCCTCGACCTGCTTGTCTACCGCGAAGAGTTCATACTGCAGACAGCCCTTGTCGGACTGACTCTTCTCGACCAGGTCGGCGAGAATGTCACGGGCCTTTTCCTGCTGGTCGGCGGGGAAGGTCAGAGTCGCGATAAGCTTGAGAGACATGGCATGAATCCTTTCGTGAACGAAAATGATGACGCGTGAAGCGGATGCCCCACGTGACCGGCGGACGATGGGACATGAGCAGAAACGGTGTCATGTCCGATGGGCGGATGCAATGCGGCAGGCACGGAGCCCCGTGGGGGAATGCGCTGCCCGCCGCTCGATGTCCCCTGCGCTTACAGGCGAGTGAAGAGTTCGTCTGCCGGAAGACGGGACTTGGGCAGTTCCGCATTGAAGTCGTCAGCGGCGCGATAGCCAAGGCTCACGGCGACCAGGG
Source organism: Cobetia sp. MMG027 (assembly GCF_027947415.1). Classification (NCBI taxonomy): domain Bacteria; kingdom Pseudomonadati; phylum Pseudomonadota; class Gammaproteobacteria; order Oceanospirillales; family Halomonadaceae; genus Cobetia; species Cobetia sp. MMG027. The sequence continues at coordinate 35,249 of NZ_JAQJIO010000008.1, read as the reverse complement.
CGTTGAAGCCTTTCTCGCGCAGCCCGAATTCGGCGTCCAGCGCCACCGGGTCGATACCTTCCAGCGGCACGGTGTCGATGTTCAGGCTGGAGGCGGCATACAGCAGGCTGCCGTAATTGAGGTAAACCTGCTTGTCCATCCAGTGCTGCATGTCCTTGAGATCATGACGATGCAGGTCGATGAACAGACGACGGGCGCCGTCCATCATGGCGCTGAACTCGTCATCCTTCTTGAAGCGACCATCAGAGGCTTCGGTATCCAGCAGATGGTTCAGGTAGTCGTCGTCCAGGGTAGTGCGGGTGCAGAACAGCACGACGTGAGACGCATTGGTGATCTTCGGCGAGTTGAAGGCGTACTTGTCATCCGTACCGGCGCGTGCGAAGCGCTGCTTGGCATCGTCAGACTCCAGCACCAGGAAGTGCCACGGTTGGGAATTGACGCTGGAAGCGCTCAGGCGCATCACGTTTTCCAGTTCCTGCCAGTCGGCGGCGCTGATCTTGCGCGCCGGATCGAAGGCCTTGGTGGAATAACGACGTTGCATGATGGCAGTGGGAGTCATGATGACGGACCTCGTAATGCGTCGACACCTCTGAGGGTGCCCAGGACGTTGGAAGAAGATGGCGCCATCATAACGAGTGGATTCAGCGTTGAGTATCCATGTCTCACGCACCTTTATGATGAAAAAATGGCACCAATTCTATAAATTGGCACCATTTGTCAGCATGTTGTCACACCTGTGATGCCCTCAGGGCATTAATGCTTCAGCATGTGGGCGTGTCTTCGCAGCGGTGTGGTCACTCAGCAGCATGCCGTGCCGTTTGCGGCAGCGGCCCGCCACATGCACCTCGCGAATCGCGCGGTCATCCCCGAGCATCATCAGGGCGAACAGCACCTCCCCCAGCGGTACCTGCTGTGGCTGTCCCCAGCGGGTGCGCCGCGCCAGCAAGTGAGTCGCCGTGGGGTCGAGCACGATCACGTCCGCCTCCATCCCCGGACGCAGGTTGCCGACCTTGTCCTCCAGCCGCATGGCGCGCGCATTGCCCAGCGTCAATTGATAGAAGCCCTGCCAGGGCGTCAGTGGCTGGTTGGCACGTGACGCAAGCCCCGCCACATCATGGGCGACTGCACCGTGCAACTGACCGACCTGATAGGCTGTCTTGAGGCTCTCCAGCTGACACAGGCTGGAGCCACCGCCGACATCGGTGGCGATGCTGATGTTGATCCCCTGATGGCGGGCGCTGGCGCGATCGAACAGCCCGCTGCCGAGGAACAGGTTGGAGGTCGGACAGAAGGCGATGCTGGCGCCACGATCCGCGATGCGCTGGCGCATGCCATCGTCCAGGTGGATGCCGTGGGCGAAGGTGGTGCGCTCGTGACTCAGGCCGACATCCTCATAGACCGCCAGATAATCCCGAGCCTCGGGGAACAGTTCCGCCACCCACTTCACCTCATCGAGGTTCTCGGCCAGATGGGTCTGCAAGTGCAGGTCCGGCTGGCACTTGAGCAGTTGACCGGCGGCCTTGAGCTGCTCGGGGGTGGAGGTCGGGGCGAAGCGCGGGGTCAGCACATAGCCGAGGCGGCCACGCCCGTGCCAGTCCGCGATCAGCCGCTCATCGTCCTTGAGCGCGGTGACGCCTGAATCGAGCAGTGCCGGCGGCGCATTGCGATCCATCATCACGCGACCGGCATGCACACGCATGTCGCGGTTCCGCGCGGCCCGGAACAGGGCATCGGCACTGCTGGCATGCGAGGTGGCAAACACCTGGGCACTGGTGGAGCCATGACGCAGCAGCTCATCGAGGAAGATCTCGGCGACCTCGGCGGCGTGCGCGGGGTCGGCAAAGCGCTGCTCGGCGGGGAAGGTGTAGGTATTCAGCCAGTCGATCAGGCAGTGACCATAGCTTGCGATGATATCCAGCTGCGGGAAGTGCACGTGGGTATCGATGAAGCCTGGCATCATCAGACCGGTGACGCTGTGCGGCGGGCTCAGGCCCATCAGTTCACTCACGGCATCATGCCGGGCAAGCGAGTGTTGATCCCCCACGGCGACCACATGGCCGGCGTGCATCACCAGCAGGGCATCCGCGTAGTACTCGATGGCGGGGTCCCGCTCGCCTGACGCAAGTGTTCCTTGCGGGTCGTCCAGAGGCTCATCCAGGAAGTGCAGCAGGGCGCCACGCAACAGGCTGACGCTTTCTGGGGCCTTTGCGGCCGAGCGCAGCGCCGCCGTCAGTCGGCGGTCATCCAGGTGGCAGGCCACAGATAGCGGGGTGTCTTGGTCAGTCATCATTCGGCCTTCCGTGTCGGTTCTGTCTGGTGCATCGCGTCAGGGGCAAGGCGGGCGCGCAGCTGGCGGGCACCCTTGCGCGTCAGGCCATTGCCGTCCAGTGATGGGTGGTGTGACGAGGTTGGGGAGTTCGCGTCGTCGGTCTGCTGAGCGGCTTGGCTGGCCTGCAACTGAAGCAGTTCGGCCACCACCGCGATCGCGATCTCCTCGGGGCGTTTGCCCGGAATCCCCGGCACACCGATCGGGCAACGAATGCGGGCGACCTCGTGCTCCTCGAGATTGCCGCGCAGGCGCTGGCGAAAGCGCGCCCACTTGCTGCTGGAGCCGATCAGCCCCAGCGAGGCCAGGTCATCGCGCGGTGCAAGAGCCGCCACCAGCGCCTGGTCCTCGACATGATCATGGGTCAATACCAGCACATGACTGCCCGCCCTCACTGGCAGCGGGTCGGAGGCCGGCGCCGCTTTCGAGAGCGGCAGGTCCGTCAGGATATTGAATGTCTGGCGCTGCACACGGCCCTCACTGCCCGCAGGAATCGTGGCGGACTCGAGCTGCTCGGCGCGTGAATCCCGCCAGTCGATCTGCCAGTCCAGCGGCGCCAGCAGGTGGACGATGGCCTGACCGACATGGCCGGCGCCGAACAGGGTCAGCCGTGGCGCAAGCGCCGGGTACAGCTCGATCAACACCTGCACGTGGCCACCACAGCATTGTTGAGCATGCTGGCCCAGCGCGATCTCCTCGAGATGACAGCCCGACTGTCCCTGCGCCAGCATCGCTCGAGCGCGCTCCACCACCAGCTGCTCCAGCCGACCGCCGCCGAGGCTGTCGTGCAGCGTATCCATGGTGATCAGCATCTTGCTGCCGGCACCTCGCGGAGCGGAGCCCGCCACCGTCACCACGGTGGCCAGGGCATGGGCCGTCAGCGCTGCCTGTGCCTCGGCGAGCGCCTGATACCAGCGGCCCGTCGCGGCACTCTTGATTGCACTCATGACGGCACCTGCGTTGGCTCTGCGCCGGCAGTGGCGTGCTGCTCCTGCCAATCACGCTGCTCACGCGCCGCCAGCATCACGCGCTCCGGCGTGGCAGGGGTATCCAGGCGTACCGCGCGGCGGTAGTCGGTCAACGAGGCCAGCGCATCGCGCAGCGCCCCCCACACGCTGATGGCGAGCATGAAGGGTGGTTCACCCACCGCCTTGGAGCGATAGATGCTGGCGGCCGAGTTGGGATGTCCTTCCAGCAGGCGTACCGTGATCGCGCCGTCGGGCACGTCGCTGATGGCGGGTATCTTGTAGGTGGCCGGGCCATCGGTCAGCAGGCGACCCTCCTCGTTCCACTTGAGTTCCTCCGTCGTCAGCCAGCCCATGCCCTGCACGAAGCCGCCTTCTATCTGACCGATGTCGATGGCCGGATTGAGCGAATCTCCCACGTCGTGCAGGATCTCGGCGCTTTCCAGTCGGTATTCGCCGCTCAAGGTATCGACGACCACTTCACACAGCGCCGCGCCGAAGGCGTAGTAGTAGAAGGGGTGTCCGGTGCCACTTTCGCGGTCGTAGTGGATGTCCGGGGTGGCATAGAAGCCCTTCTCGGAGAGCGAGATGCGTTCCAGATACGCCGCCTGGATCAGCTCCCCCCATGTCATCAGTACGCCGCTCGGGCCATGCAGCTCGCCATCGTCGAGGCTCAGGCTGGCGCGTGGCTGGGCGAGATGTTCGGCGGCGAAGTCGAGCAGGCGCGCCTTGAGGCGTAGGCAGGCATCACGTGTGGCCATGCCGTTGAGGTCCGCTCCCGAACTTGCCGCGGTCGGTGAGGTGTTGGGTACCTTGTCGGTGCGCGTGGCGGTGATGCGCACCCTGTCCACGCTCAGGCCCAGCTCACGGGCCGCGACCTGAGTGATCTTGGTGTGCAGGCCCTGGCCCATCTCGGTGCCGCCATGATTCACCTGCACGCTGCCATCGGTATAGACATGCACCAGGGCGCCGGCCTGATTGAGGTGCTTGGCGGTAAAGGAGATGCCGAACTTCACCGGCGTCAGCGCCAGCCCCTTCTTCACCACCGGATTGGCGGCATTGAAGGCGCGAATCTCGGCGCGTCGTGCCCAGTAGTCGCCCTGCGCCTCGAGCTGGTCGATCAGCGTGGTGAGCAGTGGGTACTGGTTGACATGCTGGCCGTAATGCGTGGTCTCACGGCCCTCGCAGTAGAGGTTGCGCTTGCGGATCTCCAGCGGGTCGCGCCCCAGGCGCCTTGCGATATCCTCCATGGCCGCCTCGATGGCGAGCATGCCCTGCGGACCACCGAAGCCGCGGAAGGCGGTGTTGGACGCCACGTTGGTGCGGGCACGGATACCGCGCACATGGGCATTGCCGAGGTAATAGGCGTTGTCGGCATGGAACATGGCGCGATCGACGATGGCATCCGACAGATCCGGTGAATGGCCGCAGTCGCCGGTCAGCTCGATGATGGCGGTGTCGATGCGCCCGCTGTCATCGACACCGAACTGGTAGCGGTGATGGAAGGGATGGCGCTTGCCGGTCAGGCGCATGTCGTCATTGCGGGGCAGTCGCAGTCTGGCGGCCCGCCCCGTACGACGTGCCACCAGGGCTGCCAGACATGCCACCGGCGCGGCCTGGGTTTCCTTGCCGCCGAAGCCGCCTCCCATGCGACGGGTTTCCACCGTGATGGCATGGAAGGGCACGCCCAGCACCTCGGCGATCAGCTTCTGGACTTCACTGGGGTGCTGGGACGAGCTGTGCACCAGCATCTCGTCGTCTTCACCCGGCAAGGCCAGCGCTGCCTGGCTCTCCAGATAGAAGTGTTCCTGTCCACCGCCTTCAAGCTCGCCGTCCAATTGCCAGGCGGATCTGGCAAGTCGTTCGCTGACGCTTTCGCGTGTCGCTGCCCGGCCGTTGGCCAGACGTGCCTGGGTATGGGTCGGGCGCACCAGATCACCGCGACTGGCGGCCTGGCAGGGATCAAGCGTCAGTGGCAAGGGGGTCACCGCCACCTTGGCCAGTCGCGCCGCCTGACGCGCCGCCCGCTCGCTCTCGGCGGCAACCACGAACAGCGCCTGACCATAATGACTGATGCGATCACTGACCAGCAGCGGGTCGCCGGGGAAGACCGGGCCGACATCGCGGTGGCCGGGGATGTCTGAAGCGCTGAGCACACAGACGACGCCGGGGGCGGCCCGCACCGTCTCGAGTGTCAGGGAATCCAGAGTGGCATGCGCGACCTCGCTCATGCCGATGGCCAGGTGCAGCGTGCCTGCGGGGAGTGGCAGGTCGTCGACGTAGCGTGCCGTGCCACTGACGTGACGCTCGGCGCTCTCATGCTGATGTGACGGTGAAGCGTTCGTGGCCGGAGTGGCACTGGGGTCGGACTCAAGACTGTGCAAGGTACGCATCGAGGCTCTCCAGTGGCATGAGGGGGGCAGTCGCGTGACGTTCATTGTGGATTCGCTGCGCCACTCGGGGGACCAGATGGCTGGCAGCCAGCAGACGATACTCGCGGGAGCCACGCACGTCTGAGAGAGGCGAGAAATCGGCCTGGATGGCCTGTTCGATCCTGTGGCGAGTGAGGGTGTCGAGCTGGGCGGGTGTGAGCGATTCCAGCGTTTCACGGCTCAGGAGTGCCTCGAGATGCGGTGCACGTGCCGGAATGCCGGCCATGCCGCCGAAGGCGACTCGCCAGTGCTGAGCATGGCCACTGGCATCGCGCCGCCAGGCGAAGACCCCCAGCAGCGTGGAGATGTCATCATCTCGCCGTTTGGAAAGCTTGTGGACCGCCAGCCGCTGATTGTGCACCGGCCGCGGCAGGAAGAGGGAATGGATGATCTCGTCCGGCATCAATTGGGTGCGCTTGTAGTCGAGGAAGAAGTCCTCAAGCTTGAGGATGCGCTCCCCATCGACACTCATCAGCTGGAGATAGGCCTCCAGCGCGATCAACAGCGGCGGCATGTCCCCGATGGGTGAGGCGTTGCCGATGTTGCCGCCCAGCGTGCCACGATTGCGGATCTGTTCACTGCCCAGGCGAGTGAGCAGCTCCGCGCCCTCGGGATAATGTTCACGCAGCAGTGGCATCAGCTGGCGGTAGGTCACCGCAGCGCCGATCCACCAGCCTGCCTGGCCGGCGTGTTCCCCTTCCTCGATGGTGCCAAGGGCCGCGACACACGTGGTATCGATCAGTGCCGGGAAGTCACGCAGGCGTTGCGTGTATTCGAGCATCAGATCCGTGCCCCCCGCGATCAAGGGCGCCTGGGGATGTGCGGCGCGCAGCGCCAGCAGCTCTTCGAGACGGGTGGGACGATGGAAGGTGCCCGAGGCTTCCAGTTCGCTATCTCGCTCGCGACGGGACGCTGAATTCGCCTCGCCAGTGGCGGGCTGACAAGCTGCCTGGCCGGATGACAGCAGGGTGGCCGGCCCGAATTCTCCCTGCAGCAGGCGATGGGCAGCCTCGCGTATCGGTCGATAGCCTGTGCAGCGGCACAGATTGCCGCCCAGCGCATGGTCGATCATCTGATCGCGCCGCGCGGCATCGAGACTCTCGCCCTCTGCGCTGCGCAGCTGATGATCGGCGTGCAGCACCGCCAGGCTCATGGCGATGCCCGGGGTACAGAAGCCACATTGGCTGGCGTGGGTCGTCACCAGCGCTTGCTGCACCGGGGAGAGCGAGGAGGTGGCGGTCTCGTTCGCCAGTCCCTCGATGGTGATCAACTCGCAATCCTGCAGCTGGTGGGCGGGCATCAGGCAGGCATTGACCGTCGTCATGGGCTGGCCCGGCACCTGCAAGGCAATCGTGCAGGCACCGCAGTCACCGGACGCGCAGCCTTCCTTGGTGCCGGTATGCCCCAGAGAGGTGCGAAGGGCTTCAAGCGTTGTCGTTCCCGTTGCAGGCGCGGGCAGCTGACGCGCGTGTCCGTTCAAGGTGAAGTCGATCATGCAGGCATCCCGTCAGGTCGTCTTGTCATTGTGGTGCCTTCAGGCGTATGGCACAGCCGAATCTGGGCATTGCGGGCCCGATTGGCGTCTTCGAGTGTCAATGTAACAGCTCATGTTGTATTTCTAGCAAGAATCTGACCAAATGGTCAGTCCATGGTGTGGTATTTTTGCGTGGGTGACGCAAGTGCGCGTCAGGAGAGCGACGCATCGAGCGTATCGCGCCTGCCCGGGGTGAGCATTCTGACCACAGCATCGTGACGTGCGGCCGTAATCGAAGGTCATGTTCCGGTGCTGTGGTCAAGATGCTCGAACGATAACGTCTATTTGATGAGTGATGCTGATGCCTGCAGATTCTCCTTCTTCCCTGTATGCCGAAGTTCGTCGTTCCCGAAGTGCGGAATTCAGTCCGACACCGACCAGCTCTCCCCGTGAGCAGGCGGAAAGTCGAATCATGGAAGCTGCCGAGTGTGTCTTTGCCTGTCACGGCTATCGTGGCAGCACACTCAAGCAGATCGCGGACGTGGCCGAGTTGCCCAAGGCCAATCTGCTGTATTACTTCGGTTCCAAGGAAAAGCTCTATGTGCATCTGCTGGAGCAGACGCTGACGCGCTGGAATGCGTCACTTGAGGACATCACGGCCGATGATGACCCGCGCGAGGTGCTGGAGGCGCTGGTGCGCGTCAAGCTCAAGCTGGCACGCCAGGCCCCACAGGCATCGCGCCTGTTCGCGGCGGAGGTGATCAGCGGCGCGCCGTTTCTGCGTGACTATCTCAGCGGAGAGTTGCGCCAGTGGGTCCAGGCGCGCTGCGAGGTGATGAAGGCGTGGATGGCAGCTGGCAAGCTGCGCGAGGCGGAGCCGATGTGGGTCATCTATCTGATCTGGTCCACCACGCAGCACTACGCGGACTTCGCCGCCCAGATCGACCAGCTGGGCGGTGCGCCGCGCACGGATGAGGACTGGGAACAGCTGGCGGACTTCGTGGCCAGCACGCTGTGTGATGGTCTCTGTCCGCGCTGAGCCATCGGTTCGGCCAGATGGGTCATGGCAGACACGACAACGCCCGCTCCGGTGTTCCCGGCGCGGGCGTTGTCGTGTCTGCTGGTGCGTGTCATCGGAATGTCGTCGAGATGAGGGAAGGGGGAGCCGGAACAGGAGGCTCAGCTGGCCAGCTCAAGTGCACTCGCGGCCTTGCATCGGAATGTCGTCGAGATGAGGGAAGGGGGAGCCGGAACAGGAGGCTCAGCTGGCCAGCTCAAGTGCACTCGCGGCCTTGCTCGTCAGGTGGGCGCCGTTGCGTTGCTCCGGCTCACAATGCTGATGCATCTGCCAGCCATCGCGGGCCTCCTGCGCCAGATAGATCAGTGCGGCATCGGCAGTGAGCCAGAGTCTGGCAAGATCACGTTGATGTCGGGTGCGGTTGGCAATCGGCAGGGCATCCGCACATACGATGACCACTGGCGCCTTGAGCAGCCAGCGTGGCGCATGGCTTGGCCAGCTGTGGTGCACGGCGTCCAGCCAGGGCGCCTTGGGGCTGGCGGGGGAGGTCTGCCAGCGCCAGCCACGGCCGACTTCCAGGATGCCGCGTGAGGTCCACAGGAGGCTGCGACGTGGCAGCTGGGCTTCCAGGCTTGCCAGCAGCGCGTTGTCACTGTCGGCCAGTGACTGGATGGCGCCCCGCTCGAGCGCCAGGCGCTCGCCGGCATGCAGTCCGGCGTTGATGTCGAAGGTCACGCGCATCACGGGTTCGGCGTTCACTGCGCAGTTTTCCAGTGGGATGTGCATGCCGCATTCCATGCCGATGGTATAGACACTCATGCCAGCATGCCCCGACGGACCATGCTGTGACGCAACAGGGTCTGATGACGATGCTCGGCTTCCCAATCCGCATGCACCTTGTGGTTGATGTTCGGGTCAAAGACGGCCTGTTGCTGGGCGACGCGTGATGCGTGGATATCACCGACCGCACGGGTGTCGCTCACCTGAGAGGACATCAGCAGGGGCGGAGCTTCGTAGCCCATTGCCATCACGCCCAGCAGTTGTGAGGCGCAAGCGGGGGTATCAGCGGCTTTCTCTGCGCCCACTGTCAGAGGAGTGAAGGTCTGTGCGGCAAGCTTGTGAGTCATGGCCCGACAGGTATCGAGCAGAGTGGTCATCGTAGAGGTGGCCATGAGACAACTCCTTGCGCCATGCGAGCGCTTGATCGGTAAATTTGCCATCCGGGTGTTCGGTGGGTGTCCTGTCGGGTGGCGCACTGCCTGTGCCCGCTGGGTGCCCACTTCATGTTTAGCGATCTGCATGCCGCTCCAGGGAGAATTACGCCAAAACAACCACTTGGTGAACACGTGCTGAGGCCGTGCCTGTCATCGCCCGCCCTGCAGCCCATGTGATGGGCCGAATTCCCGGGTCAACCGCTACCCGGGAGGGCAATTGATGCACTGTCACCTTGCCGCTGGCCCGACGCTTGCACTGTGATGAGGCACAATGACGTCTGGGGCATCCTTGTGTCCCGGGCGCGACGCCAGTCCCCCGTTGCCATATCAGACCCTGAGTGGCGGCCCACGGGGTGCCATGACACCAGAGAGACCCTTCGCCATGACTCAAGCCACGCGTGATGACTCCAGTGCTTCAGCCACTGACTCCGAGATGCCTTCTCGCGCTGCGGCAGCGTCGCTGGCAGGCCAGAGCCTGCATCAGCGCCTGACTCACCACCTTGAGCGATTGACCCCCAACGAGCAGCGTATCGCGCGTTTTCTGCTCGCGCATCAGGATGAGCTGGCGCTCTACAATGCCGCCGAGCTCTCACGGCTGACGCATGTCTCCAAGGCCACCGTCAGTCGCCTGTTTCGCCGCCTCGGCTATCAGGACTTCCGGGAGGCACGTGATCAGGCGCGCAGTCTGCGTCATGCGGGCGTGCCTGTCGTCTCGAGCACGCCCACGCCAGACCACCATCAGCGCCACTATGAGCAGGAGTGTCGCAACCTGCGTCAGGCACTGGCGGCGCTGGACATGCTCGACATGGATGCGCTGGGCCGCACCCTGGCCAATGCCGAACGCTTGCAGATCATCGGCTTTCGCAACGCCTATCCGCTGGCACTGCATCTGCGCCAGCAACTGCTGCAATTGAGAGGGCAGGTGGCGGTCCTGCCCCAGCCGGGCCAGTCACTCGGAGAGGAGGTCGCGCGGCTGAGCGCCAATGACGTCGTGGTGATATTCGCCATGCGCCGGCGCCCGCAGGGACTGGCACGCCTGCTGGGGTGGCTGGGCCAGGCCCCCTGCACGGTACTGCTGGTTTGCGATGACAGCCTGAGCGAGATCCCTGCCGGTATCGAGCATGTGCTGCGCTGCCCGCTGGACAGTGTCAGCGCCTTCGACAGCTATGCCGCCGCCATGAGCCAGATCAACCTGCTGGCCACACGCCTGCTGCATGACGACCTCGTCGCTGGTCGCAGCCAGATTCGCCGGGTGACGGACACCTTCGAGTCACTCGAGGAGCTGGGAGACGGCTAGCAGTGTCATTGCGGTTGCCTGCGCTGCCGCCCATCCCATCACGATGCTTCACGCCCTGCGGGTTGCGCGCACCCGCAGGGCGCATGGACTGCCTGATTGCACCAACAGCGACCCTTTTCATGTCGATGACGCCTGGACACTGTGCGTTCGAAGAAGCGTCATCGAGCGCGAGCAACGCAACTTCTCACCCTCGTACTGCCTTTCCGCTCGTGTTCAAGCTCGGCCTCTAGCCCGCCCTCTAGCCCGCCCCAGGCTCTCTTGAGGCCCGTCATCTGGCCTGTCTTCACGCCTGCACTTCATCACCTGAGCCATTGTCAGGCGAGCGCTTCGTGCACGTTCGGGCCCTGCTGGCGTGGCGTTGGCACACTCGTTGCAAAGATGGATAAGGGAATCACTTGTTTCATTGGTCAGGATTTGAGTTTCACGTTGCCCGCCAATGCGACGAGGAGTCAGCGGACAGGACTCGTCCGATAGGGCCCACCAGACAGGGCTTGTTGAAGAGGGCTTGCCAGACAAGCCCTCGCGAACCACCACTGCGATAACCACCAACAACAATGAAACGCCCCAGGGCGCCGAGCGCATGATGAGTCGTTCTCCTCAGCGCTCGGAATTGACTGACACCGGAGTCGACCGATGAGCAAGCGTCACGAGAGCAAGGCCTTCAAGCACGCATCACGCACAGGCAGCACGCAACGTCTTGGCAACTGGTTGCGCAAGGGGATTCTGCTGGCCGTCTGGGGCACGCTGGCCGCCACGGCCCTGACGGCCCGTGCGGATGCGCTGAGCGATATCACCGACAGCGGAGTGCTGAAGGTGGCGGTGCCCCAGGACTTCCCGCCGTTCGGCTCAGTCGGGCCGGACCTTGAACCACGCGGCTACGATATCGACATGGCGCGTTATCTGGCGGATGAGATGAACGTGAAGCTGGAGCTGGTGCCGGTCACTTCGGCCAATCGCATCCCTTACCTGCAGACCCGCAAGGTCGATCTGGTGATCTCGAGTCTGGGCAAGAATCCGGAGCGTGAGAAGGCGATCGATTTCTCCGATGCCTATGCACCGTTCTTCCTTGGCGTGTTCGGTGAGAAGGGCAGTGAGGTGGACTCCGCCCAGGGGCTGAGCGAGAAGACCATCGGCGTGACACGTGGCTCGGTGGAAGACATGGAGCTCAGCAAGGTGGTGCCGGAATCGACCACCGTGAAGCGCTTCGAAGACAACAACACGACCTTGTCGGCCTTCCTGTCGGGGCAGGTCGAGATGATCGCCACCGGCAACCTGGTCACCGCCGCCATCGCCGAACGCAATCCCTCCCGCGTGCCGGTCAGTGTACTGCCGCTCAAGAACTCTCCCTGCTATGTGGGCATGCGGCATGATACGCCGGCGCTCAAGGCGCGCGTGAACGAGCTGATCGCCCAGGGGATCGAGGACGGCACGCTCAACGCGCTCTCCGAGACCTGGTTCAAGGCGCCGCTGCCGTCACTGGATGCCTGAATCGAGCTGTCGCACGCCTGACTTCCTTTTCCCGTGAGGCTTGATCGATGAACTATCTCCCGGATTTCTCGCGCCTGCTGCCGTATCTGCCCGACCTGCTGGCCGGGCTGATGACGACGGTCTGGTTGACCATTCTGACCACCACGCTGGGGATACTCGGTGCGGTGATGTGTGTCTGGCAGCGCCATCGTTCGCCGACCAGCCTCTTCAGCCGGCTGCTGGGCATGCTGGTGGAGCTGCTGCGCAACACGCCCTTCATCGTCCAGCTGTTCTTCATCTTCTTCGGCCTGCCGGCGCTGGGGCTGTCACTCAGCGCCGAGATGGCCGCGGTAATCGCGATGACACTCAACCTGGCGGCCTACAGCAGCGAGATTCTGCGTGCCGGTGTCGATGCCACCGGTCGCGGCCAGTGGGAGGCCGGGCGTGCGCTGGGTCTCACGCCCTGGCAGCGCTATCGCCATGTGGTGCTGATGCCGGCGCTGGAACGCATGTATCCGGCGCTGACCAGCCAGTGCGTGATCGTGATGCTGGGCTCCGCCGTGGTCTCGCAGATCAGCGTGGCGGACCTGACCTTCGCGGCCAACTTCATCCAGTCACGTACCTTCCTGAGCTTTGAAAGCTACGTGGTGACGGCAGGCATGTACCTGCTGCTGGCCATCGCGATGCGCGCCTTGCTCAACCGCATCGGGCGTCGTCTGTTCGGCTTTCGCCACCTGACGCCAGCCCCGCGCCGCCGTCTGTCTTCCCATGTGCTGAGAGAGGCCCACTCATGATCGACTTCACGCTGTGGGACATCCTGCGCAACCTGCTGCTGGCGGCGCGCTGGACGCTGGCGCTGTCTCTGATCGCCTTCATCGGCGGCAGTCTGGTGGGGCTGGCGCTGACTTTTCTGCGCCTGACCCGCTGGCCGGGGGCGGCACTCTTCTGTCGCCTCTACACGGAGCTGTTTCAGGGCACGCCGTTGTTGATGCAGCTGTTCCTGGCCTTCTTCGGCGTGGCGGTCTTCGGGCTGGATGTCTCGGCCTGGACGGCGGCGGCGGTCGCGCTGACGCTGTTCAGCAGTGCCTTCCTGCACGACATCTGGCGTGGCTGTGTCGAGGCGGTGCCCAAGGGGCAGTGGGAAGGGGCGCGAGTGCTGGGGCTCGGTTATCTGAAGACCATGCGTCACATCATCCTGCCGCAGGCGCTGCGCATGGCCATCGCACCGACCGTCGGCTTCTCGGTGCAGATCATCAAGGGCACCGCGCTTGCCTCGGTGATCGGCTTCGTCGAACTGACCAAGGCCGGCACCATGCTCAACAACGCCACCCTGGAACCCTTCACCGTCTTTGCGCTGGTCGCGTTGCTGTATTTCGCCATGTGCTATCCGCTCTCGCGGCTGGCTCGCCACCTGGAGGCACGTCTCAATGTCACTGCTCGCTGAAGTTTCCCCGCTGGACACCGTCTCATCCGATTCCTCGGTCACCGAGAGTGCTGCCGTCTCCGAGAAGGCAAAGGCGCCGCTGGTCAGCCTGTCGGCGCTCACCAAGTCCTTCGGCGATCTGACGGTGCTCAAGGGCATCGATCTTGAAGTGCGCCCGGGCGAGGTGGTCTCGATCATCGGTCGCAGCGGCTCCGGCAAGAGCACATTGCTGCGCTGTATCAACCAGCTGGAACAGCATGACGGCGGTAGCATCCACGTCGCCGGCAATCTGCTGGACGGTAGCGAGATGGACGCCGCCGCTCTGGCGCAGGATGTCGGCATGGTGTTCCAGAGCTTCAATCTGTTCCCCCACAAGCGCGTCGGCGAGAACGTGATGCTGGCGCCGATGCTGGTCAAGGGCGTTGCACGGGATGTCGCGGAGCGCGAGGCCCGCGAGATGCTGGCCAAGGTCGGGCTGGGGGAGAAATTCGATGCCTGGCCGAGCCAGCTCTCCGGTGGCCAGCAGCAGCGGGTGGCGATCGCGCGCGCCCTGGCGATGCACCCCAAGGTGTTGCTGTGTGACGAGATCACCTCGGCGCTTGACCCGGAGCTGGTCGGCGATGTGCTCAAGGTGTTGGAGCAGCTCAAGCATGAGGGCATGACGTTGATTCTGGTGACCCATGAGATGAATTTCGCCCGCGATGTGGGTGACCGCGTGATCTTCATGCACCAGGGGCGTGTGCATGAATCAGGCGACCCCGCGACGCTGTTTGCCAATCCAGCCACGGAAGAGCTGCGCCAGTTCCTTGGCGCGGTGCTGTGATCACACCGCACCGCACCGCACCGCGCCACGCCACGAAGGCGAACCCCCTGATGAGTCGAAAGGAGTCGGTCCCGATGGACAAGCGTATCTATGTTGCCCCGGCGCGTTTCTCCGGGCCGAAGGGAGAGGGGTCTCTTGAGGGCAAGCGACTGGTGGTGAAGGATCTGTTCGCGATCAAGGGCGAGCGCACCGGACAGGGCAATCCTGACCTGCTGGCGAGCGCCCCCATCGAGCGGGAGACGGCGCCCAGCGTGTTGGCGCTTCAGAAGGCGGGGGCCGATTATCGGGCGCGCACCACGACCGATGAGCTGGCCTACAGCCTCAATGGCACCAATGCCCATTACGGCACGCCGCAGAACCCGCGTGTGCCGCTGAGGTTGCCGGGAGGCTCAAGCGTAGGCTCTGCAGTAGCGGTGGCGCGCGGTGAGGCGGAGATCGGGCTGGGAACCGATACCGGTGGCTCCATCCGCGTGCCGTCCAGCTACTGTGGGCTCTACGGGCTGCGGCCGACCCATGGCCGCATTGAGATGTCAGGCCTCAAGCCGCTGGCGCCGCGCTTCGATACCATCGGCTGGATGACGCGGGATCTCGCGACGCTGACGCAGGTCAGTGAGGTGTTGATGCCGCCAACGATAGCGACTCGTTTGCCGGCAAGACTCATCCTGCTGGTGCCGGAAGGGCTGGCGGCGGGGCCTTATCAGCGACTGCTGGGGCCGCTGGCGCGTCGTCTTGAATCACTCGGTTTTCGCTGCGAGCGGCGAATGTTGAGCCAGGCCTTCATGGCGAGGGCCAGTGAGGCCTTTCGGATTCTGCAGGGCTGCGAGATTCGTCGTACGCACCAGGCATGGTTGAGTACGCCGGAGCAGGGCCCCGACTCTCGCTGGCCGCAGCTGAATCCGGATATCGCGGCGCGCCTCAAATGGTGCATGACCCTGAGTGATGCCGACGAGCAGGCAGCAGAAGCCAAGGCAGACACCGTCCGCCGCTGGTACCGCCAGCAGCTGGCAGCCAGTCATGAGGGCGGCGAGAGTGCCTGCGACGATGGCAGTGCGGCTGCCCATGCCCAGGCCGAGGCCACCAGCGAGGCGGTGTTCGTGCTGCCCACCACGCCGGGCGCTTCACCGCTGCTGGGCGCAAGCCTCGAGGAGATGGAGGCCTATCGTCACCGGCTGATGGGACTCACCGCACTGGCCGGCTTGAATGGCGCACCGCAATTGAGTCTGCCGTGGCTGACCGATGACGCAGCGCGCCTGCCGGAGGAGGCTGCACCACCGCCCTGGGGCGTCTCGTTGCTGGGCCTGCCGGGTCGTGATGAGAGCCTGCTGGCATTGGCCTGCATGTTGGAAAACTGACCAGCATGCTGGAAGACTGACTGCCGCAGCCTTGAAGGTGTGATCGCTGACCTTCGCTGGATTCAACCACAAACGCCGCAGCCCGAAAGGGCTGCGGCGTTCTTTTTGCGATGTCAGCTGGCGGGGGTATAGGGATGCTCGCGCTGCCAGTGCTCGGCGATATCGATGCGACGGGTGATCCATACCCTGTCGTGGGACTGGACGTAATCGAGGAAGCGTTTCAGCGCCGCGAAGCGTCCCGGTCGTCCGGCGATCCGACAGTGCAACCCGATGGAGAGCATCTTGGGCGCTGTCTCGCCCTCGGCGTAGAGTATGTCGAAGGCGTCACGCAGGTACTGGAAGAAGTCCTCACCGTTGTTGAAGCCCTGGGCGCTGGCGAAGCGCATGTCATTGGTGTCCAGGGTGTAGGGGACGACGAGATGCGGCACCTTCTCGCCATTGGCGGTGGTCACCTCCATCCACAGCGGCAGGTCATCGCCGTAGTAATCGCTGTCGTAGGTGAAACCGCCGTGCTCCACCACCAGTCGGCGGGTGTTGGGGCTGTCGCGCCCGGTGTACCAGCCCTGTGGCGCATGACCGACCAGCTCGCGATAGCTTTCCACCGCGCGTTCCAGATGGGCGCGCTCATGGGCTTCATCCATGTGCTGGTAATGAATCCAGCGCCAGCCGTGACTGGCGATCTCATGGCCATCCTCCAGGAAGCGTGCGACCAGGTCCGGATGCCGCGCCAGCGCCATGCCGACGCCGAAGACCGTCAGCGGCAACTCCCGGCGCTTGAATTCATCAAGAATCCGCCACACGCCACTGCGCGAGCCATATTCGTAGATCGACTCCATGCTCATGTGCCGCGCGGGGTAGGCCTCGGCACCGATGATCTCGGAGAGAAACTTCTCGCTCTCGCTGTCACCGTGCAGCAGGCAGTTCTCGCCGCCTTCCTCATAATTGAGCACGAACTGCACGGCGATCCTGGCACCCCCCGGCCAGTTGGCATGGGGGGGATTGGCACCATAGCCGATCAGATCACGCGGATAGTCGTCGCCCCACAGGGCGTTGTCGTTGTCTGGCATCGTTCGGCTTCCTTGCGACCGGGGAGCGGAAAGGGGATGAGGCACTGTTCTATTGCCCATTGACGTGCAGGCTTTGTGCCATCTCGGGGCAAAGGCACGCCTGGCGTCATCCTGCTCGCGTCAGTCTGTCGGCGTCCACCAGCGCGGCAGCAGTCGTGCGACTTCCGGGCGCAGGAAGCGGTCATCGATCAGGTGGATCACGCCCTGATCCTGCTCGCTGCGAATCACGCGGCCTGCGGCTTGCACCACTCTGGTGAGTCCTGGGTACAGATAGGTGCAGTCGTCTGCCTTCAAGGGCTGGATGACAGGGGGCAGCGGACCTGCCTCATCGTCACGCTCCTCCTTGGCGCCGTCTGTCGAATGTCGTTCGACACGCCGCCTTGCATCGCTTTGGAGCCACTGCGCCAGGCGCTGCTTGAGCGCTTCATTCTCCGGGCTGAAGCCGGCAAGCCCCAGGGTGGCGATAAAGGCCCCGATCAGACGCGACCCCGGGAGATCGATCCCTTCGCCGAAGGCACCGCCCAGCACCGCGAAACCGATGCCCTGGCCGTCGGGGGTGAAGCGCTGAATGAAGGTGGTGCGCTCCGCTTCCGTCATGGCACGGGTCTGGCGCCATTGGGGAATCTCCGGCGTCAGCTGTTGCAGGGTGCTGGCGACCTGCTCGAGATAGGCGAAGCTCGAGAAGAATGCCAGATAGTTGCCCGGGCGCTGTTGGTATTGGCGTGCCATCAGCTCGGCGATGGGCCGGCAGGAGGCCTCGCGATCCCGCAGGCGGGTCGAGAGCCGATGGCGACTGACCTGCACCTGCGTCGCCCTGAACGGCGACTCGACACTCAACCAGACTGCATTGTCCGCCAGTCCCAGCAGGCGGTGATGATAGGCCGGCGGATTGAGCGTGGCCGAGAACAATAGGGTGGCGTGGCTGGCGCGCAGGCGGGGGGCCAGCCACGGCGCCGGGCTGACGCAGCGCAGTCGCGGTTGTATCTGGCGCACGCTGCGCCCTCGGGGCTTGCGAGGCCGGGCTGCTGCTTCTGCTTCTGCTCCTGCAGCCGATGCTGCGCCGGAGCGTGAGCTGGAACCGCTGGTGAGCGTTGCCTGACGCGGTGGTTTCGTGGCGGCGAGTTCGACCTCGAACAGCGAGTGATCGCCAAAGCCTTCCGCGAGTCGCGTGAGCGTCAGCGCCGCGAAATAGGCCTCCATCATCTCGCCGTCAGGCTCCACGCGGCGCTTGGCCGTGGAGGAGGCTGAGCCGGAGACTGTCGGTGCAGTGCCTGTATCAGTAGCACTCGAAGCAGCAGAGGAGGCATCGCTTGCGATCAGGCCCAGCTGTTCGGGGGCTTGTGTGACTGCTGCTCTCGCTGGCTGTGGTCTGGCTGCAGGAGGGGTTGCGGCCTTGTCGGGCTCCGCCAACCAGTCGCCCATCGCGCCCGTCCATTGCGTCAGCGCCTTGAGGAAGTCGCCGGGCAACGTCTCCAGCGCAAGACGTGTCTGTTGACTGCCGTCATCGGTGCTGCCGTTCCCGTTGCTTGGATTTCCTGAGCTGCCGTTTTCCGGCCCGAGCTGCTCCAGCGCTCGCCACTGCCGGGCCAGCGTGCGGGAGGCCGAGCGCAGCGGGGCCGGATGGCCCGTGCGACTCAACTGCTTGAGCAGGAAGTGGAACTGTCGGGCGTCGAGTTCGGTGCTGTACATGCCGCGGGCGCGTTCGATGAGGTTGTGGCTTTCATCGACGAGCACCACGGAGCGCCAGTCATTGGCCTGGGTCAGGGCGAACAGCAGCGCATGACTGTCGAAGTAGTGGTTGTGATCCCCGATGATCACATCCGCCCAGCGCGAGAGCTCCTGGGCGAGAAAGTAGGGGCAGATCTCATGGGCCAGGGCGTGTCGGCGTGTCGTCGCCAGCGTCAGTGGCTGGTGGTCGGCAAGCGCGGCGCTGCGTGCCGCAGGCAGGCGATCATGGAAGCCGCGTGCCAGCGGGCAGGACTCACCATGACAGGCGAGAGTCGGGTGCTCACAGGTCTTGCTGCGCGCGCCGAGTTCCAGAATGCGCAGCGCTGCGGCAGGCGTGTCCGGTGATTCCGTGTGCTCGACTACCTCTGGCACCAGGGTGGTCAGCGCGTCCAGCGCCAAGGCCCGGCCCGGGGTGCGGGCGGTGAGGTAGAAGAGTCTGTCCGTGCCGTTTCTGGGCATCGCACGCAGCGCAGGATACAGCGTCGCCAGCGTCTTGCCGGTGCCGGTCGGCGCCTCGGCCAGCAGCTCGCGTCCGGTCATCACCGCCTTGTAGGCATGCTCGGCCAGCTGACGTTGACCGGGGCGCCAGGCAGGCCAGGGGAAGGCAAGCGTGCCAAGGGCGCTGTCACGGACGCGACGATGCGCCAGTTCATTGGCGGCGAATTCACTGAAGCGTGCGGCCAGTCGTGCAAGCTCCGCTTCCAGCGCCTCGCGGCTCCACCATGCTTCCAGGCGTTGTTCATCCTGTGAAGCCCCGATGGAGTCACCGCCGGATTCCGATTCATCCTTGGCAGCGCTGGCTGGTGCGTCCGCGGCGATATCCAGATACACCAGCGCCAGCGTGATGCCCTCGAGATCGCGACTGCGGCACATCAGGGCACCGTAGACACGCGCCTGGGCCCAGTGCAGGGCGCGGTGATTCGCAGGCTGACGGGACAGGTCACCACGGTGGGTCTTGATCTCCTCGAGACAGTTGCGCCTGGGATCATAGCCATCGGCGCGGCCACGAATCTCGAGATTGCCGATGCAGCCGGAGAGCGATATCTCGCTTTCGTAGTCCTTGCCACGTCGACGCACGATGCGCTGATGACCGCGAATGCCCTGTTGAGCGGTGGGCGAGGGCGTGAAGCGCAGATCCAGATCGCCCTCGCGTGCGGCGAAGGCGCACAGCTCGCGTACCGCGATCCGATAGCGCTCGGGCGCGTTGCTTGAGGTATCGGCGGTGATCATCGCGCAGTCGGTGCCTTGCGTGCCGTGGCCTCGTCCTCGGAGGTCGCATCAGAGGAGATTACGGTCTGCCATTCGACACGGCACTCCAGCGCCGGAATCGCATGGCGGGCGAACAGGGCCAGCCACTGACGCTGGTTGTCCTGCAGGCGGTCGGTGGGTGCCTTGACCTCGATCATCCGGTAACGCTCGCGGGTGTTCTCGGGGAAGAACTGGATCAGGTCCGGCAGGCCAGCGCGATGCTCGCGGGGATTGGCCAGCAGGTGTCGGAAGCAGGCCTCCAGATGTGACGGGGGGATGCAGTCCAGTGCGTGGGACAGCAGCTCCTCGCTCAACAGCGGCCAATGCACGAAGGGCGCTTGAATGCCCTGTTTCTGCTGATGACGCTTACGAATCGTCTCCCGGTAGCGGCCATCGGCCAGGCGCGCGAAGCAGTCCTCGAAAGCGGCCTGGCGGCGGTTGACGAAGTCAGGGCGGTAGAGGTCCGCCGGGCCGGTATGAAAGGCGTGGAAGAAGGCTCCCGGCAGGGGGGCGAACAGCACGTCCCAGCACAACAGGGTGAAGAGCGCAGGGAGCAGGCCATTCTCGACATAGAAGACCGGTGCCTCGGGCGTGGCCAGTGCATGCGCGGCCGCGCGCTCGACCCCATGGATGCCGGCGGCGGCCGAGGTGGCAAGGTCTGGCACCGCAAGGGTGATCTGCGGCGTGGCCGGCGCCTTGGCGCGCCTGGGCGCGGCCAAGCCAAGGCCACGGCACAGGCGAGGCAGGGCGCGCTCAAGTGCCAGCTGCTCGTCCAGCGTGATGTCAGCACGCGCCAGACGCTCGCAGGCAAGCGCGTGGGCTGCGCTGATATCGCCGGAAAGTTCCAGCGCCCTCACTCGGCGCGGCATGGCACGCGGGGCATAGGCGGAGTCCTCGAGACAGGCGTACTGCAGTGCGGCTGCGTGATGCCAGCCCTGACGCTCGGCATCACGCGCCAGCGAGAAACGCAGCCGGTCACGTCGCTGTGCCAGCCAGGCATTGGCGCGATTCACCTCTGTCGCGTCGGCTTCTGACGATGTCGGCTCGTCCAGGGCCGAGATGATGCGCTGCCAATGCGGCTCCAGTTCCGCGTGCGCCGTCTCACGATTCAGACGCTCCCTGGCCGCCTGCCAGTCCTCACGCAGCTGCTCCAGGGCCAGATAACGATCCACCTCCCAGCGCTGGGTGAAGGCGCGCGAGTCTGGGGAAAGCACGACCGTCTCACAGCGCAGCAGGCCCAGTTCACTGAGCACGAAGTCCGACAGAGTCTGGCGCAGGTTGCCGAAGAACATCAGGCTCAGGCGTCGCGACAGCTCACCCAGGCGCACACTCAGCGTGTTGGCGGCGGGGTCATTCAGCCACTCGGGCAAGGGGCGTGGCGTGACATCGCCCAGCAACTCGCTGATGGCATCCGGCATCCGGCGTTTGGGGGTGCTTCTTGGCAGCTCGGGGAAGGCGTCCTTCAAGCGCGGCAGTGTCACCAGTGACAGCATTTCCTCCAGGCTCAGGTCAGCGTTCAGACGGCACAGACCATCAGGCGAGGCACTGTCGGTGATCGGTGTGATCAAAGGCTGGCTTGCGGCCTCGATGTCGCCGATTTCGGCATAGTGGAGCTGCGTGACCTCGAAATGATCGCCCTTGCGCATCAGCAGGCGGACCAGCAGGGCACGCGAGGCGTCCGGCAGGCGCGTGATGGCGTCCACCGTGGCACGCTCCGCCTCTGTCAGCAGATCGGCGTGACACTGACAGACCCAGTTGAGCAGGGTGTCGAAGTTGGCCAGGTAGTAGCGCGGATTGTCGAGGGAAGCGGCTTGCATGGCGACCTGTCGAAGTGGCGGGCAGTGCAGCGGTTTGCCCGAAAGCATGGGGTTATATACAGTATATGGCCAGCTGTCACGCTGCAATCTCTTGCAAAGCCTGTCACGAGTCACCATTTGGCTGTCATCCAGTGGTAAAATCGTCTCATCTGCATGTCTTGAAAGCTACATGACACGACAGGTGGGCAGACGTGATAGCGCGTCGACCGCGATTCCTCCCCTCGGAGGCATTTCCGCGATGGTTCAGGACGGGCCATCGATCATCATTCAAGCAGGGCAGGAAGGCAGTCCATGTTTCTTGATCAGTTTCACCGGGTCGAAGAAGGCCGCGTGCGGATCACCGCCGAGCAGGCAAGTCGCTTCGCCAAGCAGATGGCGGGGGATTACAACCCCATTCATGACCCGGACGCGCGACGCTTCTGTGTGCCCGGCGACCTGCTGTTCTCCCTGTTGCTGGCGAAATTCGGCCTTTCACAGTGCATGACCATCCGTTTCTGCGGGATGGTCGGCAATGATGTGCCCCTGATCTTCGAAGCGCTGGAAGAACCCGACGAGAATGGCGTGTCCCTGCTGGTGCGCGATGAAGCCGGCAAGGTCTATCTGACGGTCGAGCGCAGCGGTGATACCACGCATGACGAGGAAGTGGTCGCCAATTTCACTCGCCAGTACATTGCCTTCTCCGGGCGCAACTTCCCGCACTACCTGCAGCCGCTGATGCTGGAGAAGGGCGTGATGTTCAATCCGGCACGCCCGCTGGTGATCTATGACAGCATGGGCTTCTGTTTCGAACGGCTCGATATCGCCGATCTGCATCTCGATTTCGTGCGCTCCTCGCTTGAGGTCAACGGCAAGCGTGGTGATACCCTGCTCGAATTCGGTATCCATGATGGCGAGCAGTGCATCGGCAGTGGCTCCAAGAAGCTGGTCGTCAGTGGGCTGCGGGATTACTGTGCCGAGACGATGGATGCCTTCGTGGAAAGCTTCGAGGCGCTCAAGCGCGAAGCGGAAGCCTGAGCCGGCCGAACCGAGATGGCCGAACTGCGCCAGTCGAAGGTGAGATGGCCGAAGTGAGCTAGCCCTCGGACTTGCGTGCTGCAGAGCTCAAGACGCCCGCCAGAGAGATCTGGCGGGCGTCTTGTCGTGGGGGCAAACGACCGGCGGCAAGGGGGCGGCTGACGTCGTCGGTGAGTTGTCTCGCCGCGTTCAGCGCTTGATGCTGATCGGCGCCAGCGCATCACCCTGTGGCAGGATGCGCCCGATGACGGCGCTGGCGTGATAGCCGGCGGCCTTGAGCGAGGCCAGGCAGGACTCGGCCTCACCGGCCGGCACACTGGCCAGCAGGCCGCCGGCGGTCTGTGGATCGAACAGCAGCGGATAGCGCGGGTGATCGATGACGCCGGCCTGATCCTTCAGGGCGCGCTTGAGACGCAGGTTGGCCGGTTGCAGTGAGCTGACCACCCCGCGGGCGACGCAGTCCTCGGCACCGTCCAGTATCGGCAGGGCGTCGATCTCGAGTTCGGCATCCACGCCGCTGGCGCGGGTCATCTCCACCAGATGGCCGAGCAGGCCGAAGCCGGTGACATCGGTGGAGGCGCTCGCCTGATGGGCGCGCAGGATATTTGCCGCCTGCTGACTGGATTGCTGCATGCTGTCCAGTGCGGCGTCTATCCAGCGGCCGCGCGCTTCCAGGCGTGCGTGCGCTGCCAGCAGGGTGCCGGTGCCGATGGCCTTGGTGAGGATCAGCACCTCGCCTGGCTGCATGCCGCCCTTGCAGGTGACGCCGGCCAGACTCTCCTCCACCAGGCCATTGAGGGCGAAGCCCAGCGCCAGCTCCTGCCCCTCGCCGGTATGTCCGCCGACCAGCGTACAGCCAGCCTCGTTGAGCACTTCGGTGGCGCCTTGCATCAGCTCGCGCACCAGCGGTTCGACCTTGCGCTCGATCCCCTGCGGCACCGTGGCGACGGCGGTCGCGGTGTGGGGTGTCGCGCCCATGGCGTAGAGATCGCCCAGGGCGTGATTGGCGGCGATGCGCCCGAACAGATAGGGGTCATCGATGAAGGCGCGGAAGAAGTCGACGCTGTGTACCAGTGCCTGACCTTCGGGCACTCGCACGATGGCGGCATCATCCGGGGCATGCAGCCCGACCAGCACGTCCGGGTTCTCGCGTGGGGCAAGGCTCTGCAGCGCTCGTGAGAGCACGCTGGCACCGACTTTGGCGCCACAGCCGCCACAGCGCATCGCCAGCGCGGATAGGGCCTGATGCGCCTCCTGCTCATCCAGCTCGGCGGTCAGGCGCGAGTGGAGCCTGCCATCGCCGCCCTTGAGCGCCTGCCAGGCAGCGCTGATGCGCTGTTGCAACCCGGCAAGGCCGCCGGTGTCCGCAGCGTCCTGCATGCTGGGCAGTTCATTGAAGCGTGTCATGAACTGGCGGTCGATATGGTCCTTCCAGCGCCACAGCCACGGACGCAGCCACGGCGATACCAGCCCCAGATTGCCGCGTGAGGCAATGGCATCACGATCCCCGGTGCTGATCAGGGCCAGCCAGCGGGACTGCGGAATATAGGGATGTAGTGACTCTCCGCGCACGGCGCGGCGCAGGTTGTCAGCCAGCGGCCGTGACTGGCGTACGGCGAAGACGCCGGCCTTTTCACGTGGGTGATTGACCTGATGCGCAATATCGCCCGCGGCGAAGATGGCATCATCCTCGAGCGTCTGCAGGGTATCGCGCACCTTGAGAAAGCCATCCTCATCCAGGCTCAGTCCTGTCTTCTCCAGCCAGCGTGCCCCTCCGGCACGTGTCACCCAGATGGCCTCGTCAGCCGGATGGCGGCTGCCGCTGGCACTGATCAGCTGGCGCTGGGATGACGCCCTGGAAGCATCGACAGCGGTGATCTCCTCACCGAAATGCACCTGGATACCGCGTTCGTGCAGGGTGGTGGCGAGTGCCTCGCTGACCTCAGGAGAATGCGTCGGCAACAGGCGCTGTCCGCGAGTGATCAGCGTCAGGTTCGGCGCGAGTGCAGCGGGCAACTCGGTGGCGAGGCGCTGCTGGATGGCCAGCAGCAGCTCGACCCCGCCGGCACCGCCACCGACCAGCACGATGTCGAGAGGCCGCTCGGCGCTTCTGGCGCGCTCAAGCAGGCTCAGCCAGCGCTGCTGGAAGGTGCTGATCGGTTTGACCGCCACCACGGGAGCATCAGCCGCTTCGGGATCACCGATACCGTCGATGTGGGACAGGCGAGGCGTGGAGCCGATATTGATCGACAGCAGGTCATAGTCCACCGCCGGGCGCTCGGCGCAGATCACGCGGCGCTGGCCGCGGTCGATATCGATCACCTGATCCCGATAGAAGCGTGCGCCGGCGAACTGACACAGCCTACGCAGGTCGATATGCACATCATCAAAGGTGTAATGCCCCGCCACGTAACCGGGTAGCATGCCGGAGTAGGGCGTGTCGGTGTCGCGACAGATAACGGTGAGGCGTACGCCAGGCTCAGGCTGCATGGCGAAACGCATCAACACGCCAACATGGCTATGTCCCCCGCCGATCAGGACGATATCGCGCACGATGGGCGCCTTGGCAGGCATGGACGCAGATGGCATCAGAGGTCTCGATAGTCAGAAGAGGACGGGGATATTGAATAATGGGTAATGATATCAGGAGTCTAGCAACTTGAACTTTCTTGGTCATGCGCACCTGAGTCTGGCGGGCAGCGATAACTTCCTGTTTGGCAACCTGATTGCCGACGGCGTGCGCGGCAGTGACCTGAGCGGCTGGTCGCCTGAGATAGAAGCCGGCATCCGTTTCCATCGCCGCTGTGATGCGGTGATCGATGCCCATCCCGAAACTCGCTGGCTGTTGACTCAGGTACCGCCCGCGTCACGTCGTGTGGCCGGCATCGCCTTTGACATGATGTGGGATCACCTGCTGGCTGGTGAGATGCACGATGACGATATCGAGCGCCTCTATCGCCTGTTGGCGCGTGAGGAGGTGCCGTCACGCCTGTCGAGCCTCATCGAGTGGATTCAGGTGCGCGATGCGCTCAGGCGCTATCAGGAGCTGGAGTTCACGCTCTCGACCATTGCCAGCATCGGCGAGCGCATGACGGCCAGACGCCGCATACGCCAGACAAGTGATCCTCGCCAGCAAAGTGATTCACGAAGGCTAAGTGATTCACGAAGGCAAAGTGATACGCGAAGCGGAAGGCGTACGCACAAGGTGGGAGATCTGGAAGCAGGCGCCAATCCGCTGGCGGACATGACGCCGTGGCTGGCGGATAACCGCGCGATGCTTGAGGACAGCTTCGCGCGGTTGTGGCCGGACATGCTGGCATTGCGCCAGACGTCCGTTATCTGATGATCAGGCTTGCGCTCAGCGCAGCTCCAGACGCGTGAAGGGCCTCAGGAGATACGAGAGCACGCTGCGCTCGCCGGTCTCGATGTCCACCGTGGCGACCATGCCCGGCTTGATCGGCAGCGTCTCGCCATTGTGCTCCAGCGCCGCGGTCTCGCTGCTGACCAGCACGCGATAGTAGCTTTCCTCACCCCGCGGCGTTTCCTCTTCCAGGGTGTCAGAGCTGATGCGCTCCACCTTGCCCTCCAGCGTGCCGTAGACCGCATAGTCGTAGGCGCTGATGCGAATCGTCGCCGGCATGCCCGGGGCGATGAAGGCGACATCCTGCGGGCGGATGCGCGTCTCGAACACCAGGGTGTCTTCCAGCGGGGTGATCTGCATGATCTCCTCGCCGGGCGGGATGACGCCGCCACGCGTGGTGATGGCGATGTTGTTGACCACGCCACGCACCGGCGAGAGCAGCCGGGTGCGATCCAGCTGATCACGCCGCTGCACGGTAGTCTCTTCCAGTGTCGCCAGTTCGGACTTCTTGTCGGCAAGCTCGGCGTAGGCATCCTGCAGATAGGTATTGCGGATCTCGGCCTGACGGCCCTTGAGTTCGGCGATCTCGCGATCCAGCTTGAGCATCTCCATCTCGCCCACGGCACGCCGCTTGACCAGCGGGCGGATCACCGCGAGTTGACGCTGGGCCGCAGTGATCTCCTTGCTGACCGCATTCAAGGCGCTGTCACGCTTCTTGCGCCGCGCCGTGAACAGCTCACGCTCGGTGGCCGTCAGCGCCTCGTTGTCACGCACCTCCTCTGGAAACTCGATGCTGGCCTTGTCCAGTACCTCGGCTTCCAGACGTCCGATGGTCGCCCTCAGCGCCTGGGCCTGGCTCAGCGATTCCATGTAGGCCGAGCGGAAGCGGGTTTCATCGATGGCGGCCAGCAGCTGACCGGCCTCGACGATTTCCCCCTCCCGAACCATGATCTCGTCGAGAATGCCGCCTTCCAGGCTCTGGATGGTCTGCTGGCGCGAGGAGGGGACTACCTTGGCTTCACCGCGGGCCACTTCATTGACTTCGGCCCAGCTGGACCACGCCACGAAGAGCGCTATCACCAGCAGGCTGGCCCACAGCAGCGGGCGTGACCAGTGGCTTTCCAGTCTCTGGTCCGGGGCGCCCAGCTCACGTTTGATGAGTTCGGGGTCAAAACGCTGGCTCATGAGGCCTCCTGGTGCTGGCGGGATGAGGAGGTGGCCGGTGTCTTGCCGGCGGATTGTCTGGCCATGATCTGATCCAGCGGGCCATCCATGACGCGCTTGCCATGGCGCAGTACCAGCGCGCGCTCGACCCAGCTGAGCAGCGACTTGCGGTGAGTGGCGAGTACCAGGGTGCGGCCGGCAAGCCACGGGCCAAGTGTCTTGATGACGTGCTGCTCGGTGGCTTGATCCAGCGAGGCCGTGGGTTCATCCAGCAGCACCACGACCGGGTCCTGCAGGATCAGGCGGGCAAGACCGAGGCTCTGACGTTGGCCGCCGGACAGGCTGTGGCGATCATGCAGCATCATGTCCAGCCCCAGCGGATGACGACGCACGAAGTCGCCCAGGCCGGTCATCTCGAGGACCTCCAGCAGACGCATGTCGCTGACATCCCGCCCGTCGATGCACAGATTGTCGCGCAGGGTGCCGCTGAACAGACTGATATCCTGTGGCAGGTAGCCGATGGCGCGTTGGCGGTCGGCAGGATCGATCTGACTCAGGGCGAGGTGATCCAGGGTCAGTTCACCGCTGGTAGGCGTGAAATAGCCGGCCAGCAGTCGCAGCAGGGTGCTCTTGCCGGCGCCATTGCCCCCCAGCAGCGCGATGTGTTCACCGGGCGCGATGCTCAGACGATCCAGTGCCAGAGCCTCCGGCGCTTCCTCGTCATAGCGCCAATGCAGATTCTCGGCATGATAGTGACCGCGAGCCTGGGCGAGTCGCGCGAAGCGACGATCACCGGGTCGCTCGATATCGGTCTCCATCAGCGCATCCAGGCCTTCCTTGGCCACCTTGACGTGCTGCCAGCGACTCAGCAGCGCACTGATCTGCAGGGTCGGGCCGATGGCGCGCGACGACAGGATCGAGCAGGCGATCAGGGCGCCGACGCTCAACTCGCCGGCCATGATCAGATAGACCCCGGCAATGATGACGCCGACGTAGGCCAGCTGCTGCATGCCGGTGCCCCAGCTGGTCAGCCAGGCGACGGCATGGCGGAAGGTGACGCCACGGTGGGTCTGCTCGGAGGTCAGGCGCTGCCATTGGCGACTGGCATGGCCTTCGGCGCGGCAGGCCTTGAGGTTCTCGAGGTTGTCGAGGGTCTCGAGCAATACGCCATTCTTGACCGCGGATTCGCGCATGCCCTCACGGGACAGGCGTGACAGCCAGGGTTGCGCCAGCAGCACGGGAATCAGCATCAACACGATGGCGGCCACCGGTACCCAGACCACCGGGCCGCCCAGCAGGGCGATCAGGCCCAGGAACAGCAGGGCGAAGGGCAGATCACCACAGGCCCCGAGGGTCGAGGCGGTAAAGAACTCGCGGATGGCATCGAAGTCTCGAATCTGGCTGGTCATCGCGCCGGTGGAGCGCGGCTTCGAGGCCAGGCGCATCTGCACGGCGTGGCGGAAGATGTGATCGTTGAGCTCGAGATCGATCTTCTTGCCCGAGTTCTCGATCAATTGCGCCCGCAGTGCGCGCAACAGCGCTTCCAGCGCGATGGCGAGAATCACGCCGATACCCAGCGCCCACAGCGTATCGACGGCACCGGTCGGCACCACACGGTCATAGACCTGCATCGCGAACAGGGCCGTGGCCACGGCCAGCAGTGCAGCAAGCGACGAGGACAGTGCGACTTCGGCGAAGACTCGCCAATGGGACTTGAGGCGTGATGTCAGCCAGTGACCCTGGCGGGTCTGGCTGTAACCTTCTGCGCGATCCAGCGAGATCTCGCCATGGGCAAACAGCGCGATGCCGGCGTATGCGGCGTTCAGCTCGGCCTGTGGCTGCCAGTACTCTCCCCCGGATAGCGGGTCGAGCAACTGATAGCCGGGGCCGCTGGGGGCTGCGTTCGCGTCATCGTCTGCCGGGGTGTCGCTCGTGTCGGCACTCGACTTTGTGCGCGATTCGATGCTCGACGTTTCAGGCCACTGATGCGACGCCTCATGGGCCAGCAGGACGCGGCTGCTGCCGTCTTCCAGCAACACGACGCAGGGCATCAGGCTGGCAGGAATCTCGTCGAGGGGGGCCTGACTCAAACGTGCGGCAATGCCCTGGCGTGACAGGGCCTGCTCCAGATCCTGTGGCGCGAGCTGCCCCTTGGTCAGTGGCATGCCATGGCGCAGGCGTTCGAGGTCGATGCCGTGTCCCTGCAGGCGCAGCAACTGGCGGACGCTCTCCAGCAAAGGGTCGGGTTGCGATGTCGCCATGGCCGAGGGGGCGGTGGTCTGTGGGGCGCTCATGGGCTGACTCCCTGGCTGGCATGGGGATGAGAGTGGGGCAGCGAGATGTGCGCCGTCTCTGGCGGGGTGACAGCTGCTTCGGCCCGATAGGGCGAGGAGACCAGCGGCAGGGCACCCAACTGGGTCGCGAGGTCATATTGATCGGTGAGCAGCTGGGTGTTGAGTTCGATCATCTGGCGCCGTGCGGCGAAGATCTCGCTCTCGATGGTCAGCAGATCCTCGATATTGCGTGAGCCGGTGATGAACTGGTCGCGATAGCTGCTGCGCAGGCGCTCCCCGCTGCGTGCCTGCTGATCCAGCGCCTTGATGCGTGCCTCGACCGCTGGCTGACTGGCAGACAGTCGCTGGATCTGGCGGCGCAGCTCACGGGCAGTGGAGGCGGTCTCGAACTGGGCGGCGGTCAGGCGTGCGCGGTCCGCTTCAGGCTGACGGAGGGGTGTCAGGCCCTGAAAGACCGGGGCCTCGATGCGCAGGCCGATACTGGAGTCGCTGACCATGTCGTCGTTCGACTCATAACGTGAGCTTGTCGCCTCCAGTCGCAATTCCGGCCAGCGCTCGGCCTCGCTCAGGCTCAAGGCGTGTCGCGCGGCATTCTGCTGGCTGACATGACTGCGATAGGCCGGCGCGTTGGTGATGGCGGCATCGGTAGTGGCAGGGTCGCGGGCCAGGTCCGCCACGATCGGCAGGGGCGGCGGGGCACTAAGCGCAACATCCCTGAAGGAGCGGCCGCTGAGTATCTCGAGCTCCTGACGGGCGGTATCGGCATCGCCCTGAAGGCGTGCCAGCCATTCACGCGCACTGGCAAGGTCGACGGCGGCGCGGTCCAGCTCGACCCGGTCACCATAGCCCGAGAAGGTACGATCATTGGCCAGTGTCTCGAGGCTTTCGAGCTTCTCGATGTAATCACGTACGCGGCGCACCATGGCGCGATTGGCCCCGAGATCGACATAGGCGGTGATCGCCTCCTGGGCGATTTCCATGCGGGTCTGATCCAGGGTGTCACGTTCGACATCCCGCTCGGCCTTGCGTTGGTCGACCTCAGCCTCCACCTGGCCCCAGTCGTACAGCATCTGGCTCAGGGTGAGACGGTAGCCGCCTTCGGTGAAGTTGTCCTCGGTGCCGACGCTGCTTTCCAGGCGCGGCCAATAGCCATCCTCGGCGATCTCGATGTCCGTCCCTGCGGCTCGGACATTGGCCCGGGCGGCATCGATGCGAGGGTCATGTCTGAGCACATCGCTCAAAACTTCGGCGAGATCACGTGTCGTCTGAGCACTGGCCGGTAGCGAACTCGCCAGACCGGCTGAGACGACATAGACGGCGATGGAAAGCCTCTTCATTCGTATGCGCAGAGTTGTTGCCTGTCCGATGACGGACGGGCAACGAAATAGGGTGGGCATCATGTCACTCCTTGGCCCCAGGGTGATCCCTGAAGTTGCGTCATCCTGACGCTTTATTCGTGTTCGGTGCGTACTTGTTCATCGGGAAGGCGCCCCCCTGAGGGGCGCATCCCGGGACTAGCCGTTGTTGGTATTCACGGTAACGTCCTGGTCGATATAGAGCGTTGCGTCACCCAATTGATAAGTATCATAGGTGGTGCCGTTGAACTCGGTCGTTGTCGCGGAAGATGTTGCCCCAGCCGCTTCCACGCTATCGCCCTCATCACCATCGATATACAGCTCGTTATCACCATCGGTGAGGTTCAATACCGTATCGGCATCGATTTTCAGACTGGTGCCGGTCTCGCTGCTGGCCGAGATATCCAATACCTCGACATTAGTGGCGGTGTTCGCCGAAACATTCGCATCCAGCAGCGCAGTCAGATCAATGCTCTCCCCGGTATTGTCGAAGCTCAAGGTATCAATGCCTGCGCCGCCGTCGATCTCGAAGGTGAGGGTGGATGTCACGAGGGTGTCATCGCCCTCACCACCATCGAAGATGTTGCTGCCAGCTCCGCCGATTAGTGTGTCATCTCCTTTACCACCAAACAGGATGTCATTGCCATCGCCTCCATTGACGACATCGATGCCATCACCACCACGAATCAGATCATTGCCGCTTCCGCCGGTGAGAGCATCTGCGCCTGCATAGCCATAGAGTTGCACGTCAACAGCCAGGCCATTTTGGTCAATGAGATTGTCATCGCCATCGCCGGAGAACAGGTAGTCATTACCATCAAGGACACTTACGTCAGCGAGTGAACTGAGAGTCAATGTTGTGCTGGCATCATAGACATCAGTCGCAGTAACATTGATGGCATTCAGCAAGCTTGCATTCAGTACAACTCCATCATTCAAGGTCAATGTAGAAAGAAGCTCATTGACCGCCAGGTTGTCCATGACACCACCATCGCTGGCAGTAATTGTCAGGGTTGCACCAGATACCACTACATTCTCGAGACCAGAGTCATCACCGCTAATGGCAGCACTCAGACCAAGCTCTGCTGCCAAATCTTGGTCGATAGAGATGTCTGCACTATCAAACACGATATCGCCAGGGTCTATATCAACCAATGAGGCTACAGAGACAACGACCGATGTCAGGTTGTTTTCATTGTCAGTGATGAATACCTCATTTTCGGAGAAGTCGATCACTCCCAATGCATCCAGGCCAACCAGGCCCAATAGCTTAGTACTGTCGCCAGTGACTTCGGGCGCTGTGTTCTCGATGCTATCAAGGCTTTCCTCGCCAATGAAGGTGATATCTCCAGTTATCGTATCACCATCACCATCCACGACCGTGACATTGACATCCGTTTCATTGACTACAGTTCCCACCAACAACTGTTCGCCGCTGATGAGGGAATCGATGACCTCACTGCTCGTCAAGGTGCCGCCATCGGTCAAATCGAGTCCGTCGATATTGATGATCTGGTTGGCGGACGTGGCAGGGGAAGCCGTCAATCCACCCTCTGTGTTGATATAGAGGACAGTCGCACCGGTTGCCGAGACATATTCGGCACTAATATAGCTCGCGAGGTTGTTGGTGGCGCTATCGACATAATAGGCCCCGTTGAGCATATCGCGAAGATCAAGAATGTCTCCCGATCCGACGCCACCATTATTGAAGTTGAGCACGGTGTCTGTTGCCGCAGCAGCGACAGTGCCCTCATCACCGGACTCCCAGCGAAGGACGTCGATTCCGTCACCACCGTTCAGAGTGTCGTCGTCCGCGCCGCCGATCAGGAGGTCAGTCGAACCACCTCCGTTCAGTTCGTCATTGCCGCTGCCACCGCGCAGGATGTTGCTTCCACTTCCACCAGTGAGCGTATCATCGCCAGCGTAGCCATAGAGGTTGGACCCTGGCTCGGTCGCGGTGACGCTATCGCTCCCAGTATCGTTTCCAGTAGTACCCTCATCTACTGGAGCTACATAGTCGTTAGCTAGTAAGTCCAGATTGACTACGGATGAATCGCTATCGGAAGTTGAAGTAGCCCCCAGCGAATCTGTGGCGCTGATTGTGGTGCTACTGAGAATATTGAGTAGCAATGTATCTAAATCAAAAGGATTTAATACGTTGTTTACTAAGGTGCTGAGAGCACCTGTAGGTTCGATATCAAGAGTTACAGAGGCTAAAATTTCATTTATTTCTATATTTGTGATGTCATTACCGTCTAGAGAAGTGATGTTGAGGATCAGATCACTATCGCTTCCTATAGTTTGTTCCACATCTAAGCCAAGTTCAGCGGCTAGTTCTGAACTCCAGCTCCAGGATGTGTCTCCAACTACAGTGCTTATGATACCACTTAATAGTGGAATGCTACCTATGACAGTTATTAGGTCAACTGTGCTGATTGTAACTGAAGATATATTTCCCTCGTTATCATAAGCATTAAAAAGCTGATCTTCATTGAGATCAACGATATCAAGTACGTTGATGCCAACGATCCCCAGTACATCACCAGTTTCAGCAATACTCACATCTGGGCGCGTGTTGGCTTCAGCAGCTGCACTGAATTGACCATCATGGCTATAGGTATAGTCACCAGTACTGATATCTATGCTGAAGAACTCGCCGACATTGGTTTCGACCGCCAGGATGCCATCGATGATGCTGACAGTATCACCAGCCTCCAGAGCAATCTCGGTAGAGGTGCCGGTCACGTCCGCGTAGGTGCCATCATCAGAGACAGTGAATGTCAGACCTTGCAGAGTGAATGACTGTACTTGGCCATTGGAGGAGTCCGCGCCGAAGCCATAGCCTAAGCTTTCATCGCCATCAAAGATATTGCCGGTATAATCAGTCCCTGAGTTCAAGGTTTCGATGACAGTACTGGCAGCGATTCTCGGAGTATCATCAGTGATATCTATTTCCAATGTGCTGCTTGTGCTGACGTCTCCATCAGTGAGAGTTACCAGTACATCGACAGTGGTTGAATCAGCTTCATCTTGATCGATATTGCCGAGCAGTTGCGCGCTGTAGACAACTTCCGTTCCATCCTCGGTGACGGAAACGACCATGACGGCCGTCGCAGCAGCATTGTCGGCATCACTTGCCAATGTGAGCGTGCGCCCTTCATCAGTAATGACCCATTCAAGTGCCTGGCCGTTGCTGGTAAGCGACTCGGTGGAGCTGAGTGAGAGTGTTGCCTCACCGCTGGTATCAGCGAATGCCGGAGTGCTGACGAAGGCAGTCGCTGAGACGACTACCGCTTCCTCTATTGTGAGACGGTTGGTATTTCCCAGAACGAGGAAGTCATCGCTCAGCTTTGTGGCCGTATCCGTGATGGCTGTCTCGTTTTCATTACCTGCATCGTCAGTCACGGTCATCGTGACAGTCAGCAGCCCCTCTGAAAGTCCGGTGAGATCGACACCAGACACAGTCACTTCACCTGTTGCTGAGACAGTGATGTTCTCGGTAGGGACGGTGACGGAGCCATTGTCGGCATCGGTGATCACGATCGAGAGATTGCTGCTGGTCAAGCCAGCTTCGACAGTGCCTTGGAATGTCACATCTGTGGCTTCTGCAGCATTGATGTCCCCATCAACATCCGTGAAGTTGATGACACTCCCTGTCGGAGCAGTCGTATCGATGACGATGTCTTGACTCTCGATGGCGCCATCGTTGCCCGCCGCATCCTGCACCTTGAGCTGCACGGTGGCAGAGGCGGTGAGATCGGCATCGGCGTAGCTGACGGCAGTACCGGTCACGCTGTCGGTGATGTCGACCCAGGTGGTGCCATCGGTGCTGTACTGCAGCGTTTCGCCTTCGGCAAGCGGAGCATCCAGTGTGGCCGAAATTGTCAGGCCATCATCGTCATTGGTGATGAAATCATCGGCTGCGAGGCCAGTATCGTCACTGATGGACACGATGGTGACAGTCGTTGCAGGGGCAGTGATATCTATGGTCACTGTTCCCAGATTGACTTCATTGCTGACATTGCCTGCGGCGTCAGTAATGACAGCTGAGGCGTTGTAGCTACTACCATCGGTCAACGTGTCAGCTGGGATGGTCACAGCCACAGTGCCTGCGTCGATATCCGTTTCATCCAGCTCCACATCAGCAGTAATCACATTGTCCGCATCATCTACATCAACCAAGGTGACAGTGGCCGTATCCCCTGCGACGGTATCCGCACTGAGCGCGACTTCAGCTTGCAGACCATCTGTCAGCTCATCGATGTTCACGCCATTGAGGGCTTCACCAATCACTAGTGACGGCGGTGCGCCTGGGGCTGTTGTATCGACCGTGATGGCGATGGCGTTGGACAGCACACTGTCATTGCCGGCGGCATCGGTGGCAATGGCGGTGAAGGCGTAATCGCCCTC